>JBDUCB010000151.1:0-3078 GCA_040003695.1 bacterium | reverse complement strand
CGAGCACAACTACCGCGGTGCCGTGCTGATCGTCGTGAAAGACTGGAATGTCGAGCTCCTCTTTGAGCCGGTCCTCAATCTCGAAACAGCGCGGCGCTGCAATGTCCTCCAGGTTGATGCCACCGAAAGCAGTGGAAATGGCCTTCACGGTGCGCACAATCTCGTCCGGGTCTTTCGTGCTGAGGCAAATCGGAAAGGCATCGACGCCGCCAAATTCCTTGAAGAGCATTGCCTTCCCTTCCATCACCGGCAGGGCGGCGGCTGGTCCAATGTCGCCCAGGCCAAGCACGGCAGTGCCGTCGGTAACAATGGCGACTGTGTTCTTCTTTATGGTTAGTGTGAAAACTTTTTCCGGATCGTCATGAATAGCTTCGCAGACACGCGCGACGCCGGGCGTATAAGCCATCGACAAGTCCGCGCGCGTCTTCAAGGGCATTTTGGAAACCACTTCGATCTTGCCGCCGAGGTGCATGAGGAAGGTGCGGTCGGATGTTTGCAGGACCTCGATGCCGTCAATGTCTTTTACGGCGTTAACGATCTTCTCTTCATGTTCACTCGAGACGGTGTTGACGGTGATGTCGCGGATGATGTAGTCGCGGCCAACACTCACTATATCGATAGCCCCGATATCGCCGCCGGCTTTGCCAATGGCGGTGGTGACTTCGCCGAGCGTGCCCGCGCGCGTGGAGAGTCTTATGCGAAGAGTCAGGCTGTAGCTATCTGATGGTGATCTTTCCATGTTGAATGTGGCTACGTTGAAAAGCAAAAAGAAGATTTTCCATTTCTCATTTCACATTTTTCATTTTTCATTCTGGTTCCGTTCGTGAATCGTAAATCGTGAATCGTAAATCGACAAACAGTTAATTAGCCGCAGATGAACGCGGATAAAAGCGGATCTGAATAGAGGAACAAAAGCCGTGAATCGTAAATCGTAAATAGTCAAAAGAACGTCATACCGAAAAAGCGGGGGCAAGGGCGGGGTCCCCGGCGGGGCAGCCCCGCTGGGGTGCTAAGCCACCCTTATTTACCTCGAGATTCCTTTTGGGTGGCGCAGCAGTTTTTTAATCTGCTTGAGAAGTTGCGGATCGAGACCATTTTGTTCTGCGAGCTCGAGGGAATGCAGGCCGAGCAGTTTGTAAACTTCCCGCGCTAGTGCGAGTTCTCTTCCGTCCCCAGCGTTAACACGTTTTTGCGAGCGCGTCTGTTTTCGCAAGCCTGTCACTTCTTGCGAGCGCGTCTCTTTTTGCGAAAGTGCCTTTAGATGTTTGGCGACGGTTGCGAAGTCGCCGCGCGCGAAGGTTCCGGTTAAAGCGTGCTCGGGGTCTGAAACCCTCAGATTCTTTAACGTGCTTTCCACGAGCGGCAACAATATCTCGCGCGCGCGCGGTTCCTTTAATCCGCATGCAACAAGCATCTGGCTGGCAAGATCAAAGAGCGCAACCAAATGCGGCGACGCCATCACTGCCGCCGCGTGATAGAGCGGCTTGTCTTTCGCTGCGATGGAAAAGCTCGTGCCTCGGAGATCGCGAACCAGCAAACGCGCCGCGCGCAATGCTGTCGCGTCGCCTTCCAAACAATAAAACGCACCGTGCAAAGATTGGGCACCGATTAACGGGTCACTAATGGAAACAAGTGGATGCATTGAGCCGGTGTGAAAGCCGGCTTTGGCCAGTGGCGACAAAGCCGCGGACGAGAGTGCGCCGCTCGTGTGCAGAAACGTGGCGCGATGGCGCATACCTCGACGCAACACTGCCAACTGTTTCGCGATCGACTCGATGACGTCGTCGGGAGTAGCTATTAGAACCAGGTCGCTCGGCGGCAGTTGTTCCAGTTGATTGGCGGCGAGTGCGAGGGTCCATCTGCTGATCGAAGCAGCGGCGTTTTTTGCATGCGCAGCAGTTTTAGTAACGACGGCGGGAATTGGATAGCCGTGCGAATGGAGAGCGATGGCGAGGGCTTGTCCCAAACGGCCGGCGCCGATTATCGAGACCGAGGGTGTGGGGTGTTGGGTGTTGGGTGTTGTCATGTTGTCGCAGAACAACAGTCGCCCGCGTTGCAGGCTCTGGAATCATTCGTGGCTAAGAATTCGTGCGCTTGCGTCGCAGGATTTGCTCTGCGGCTCTGCCATCCGGTGCGCGGCAAGTCTCTGACTTGCGGTTAAGTCAAATAATCGTTTCCGGTCTCTGACCCCCGAACGGGTCGGAGACCATAAAACGGGGGGCGGACCGGCAAGTCAGAGACTTGCTGCGCACCGAAACCGCCAAGCCGTAAGCAACAACGTCTAACACTACGTTGGAACAACCCGCTCATTTTTAGGCTTTTACGGGCGCAGGCATTATAATGAGCGCGTTCCCCGCAGGAGCAAAGCCAGCCATGTCAACGCCCGTTAGTCTGAAGCACTCCTTCGGCCGTCTGACCCGCCCGCTATCCCGACATGTCGGGATACTGACTACTGCAGGCGGTACTGACAAGAGAGCACGCAATTGTTTCCGCAATTAGCGGCCAAACAGGCGCAACCATGCAGCCAGAGTCGGGCATCATAGACTGCGCGTTTGAAAATAGCTAAAACAGCTAAGAAGATTACGCGGGACAAGTCCCGCCTCTAAACAAAGCTGTTGCTTTATCTATTCCTCGTTGACAGTTTGCACGTAGCGATCCTCGATTGGTGCCTGGAAAGCCTTTTTCCCCGGAGTCCTTTTCAGCCCGTTTGTTTTGAAGTCTCTGGAGGTTTTTCAAGATGACCAGCATCTCCCGCTTTACTACCGCATTTATTCTCGCGTCCGCAGTATTCCTAAGCTCAATCGCCGGCTTTGCGCAAACAACGCAGACTAGCCAGCAACCGGGCAAGACTGACAAGACGGCCACCAGCACGCAGCCGCAGGATCAAACCGCGACCGCCACCACTGCGAAGAACGACACCAGCAAGACGCTGCCGGCGCTGCCCGCCGGTTCGAATAAGCCGCTGTCGGTGAATGACGACCCGAACATGATCGGGAAGCGCAACATCAACAAAGGCATCATCTCCAAGATGAGCGGCTCGACGGAAAAGGAAGTGCGGATGGGTCGCGAGCTGGCGGC
>JBDUCB010000284.1:0-10367 GCA_040003695.1 bacterium | reverse complement strand
GCCCTTGCGGAACCAACGGATTCGTTGTTCGGACGTACCGTGAGTGAACGAGTCGGGAACAACATAACCCTGCCCTTCCTTTTGCAGGCGATCGTCGCCGACCGCGCTGGCGGCGTTCAATGCTTCCTCAACGTCACCTTGTTCCACCAGTCCCTTTTGCTGCGCGTAGTGCGCCCAAACGCCGGCGAAAAAGTCCGCCTGTAGTTCAAGCCGGACGGAAAGCTGATTCGCCTCCGCCTCGCTCATCCGACTACGCAACGCATCGACTCGATCCATTGTGCCAAGCATTCGTTGCACATGATGCCCAACCTCATGTGCGATTACATAGGCTTGAGCGAAATCGCCGGGCGCGCGAAATCGTCTTTGCAACTCATCGAAAAACGCGAGGTCGAGATATAGCTTCTGATCGCCGGGACAGTAGAACGGCCCTACCGCCACATCGGCGAGACCACAGGCAGAGTCGACTTCATTGGTAAAGAGCACGAGTGTTGGTTTGCGATATTGGCTGCCATTCTGGCGAAAGATATCGGTCCAAACATCTTCCGTGCTGGCGAGCACAGTTGCCGAGAAGTGTTTGAGTTCTTCTTGTTGGGGATCTACCGGGCGGGAGGTTTGAGTGTCTCCAGATTGATCTGTGCTCGGCGACTGCTGCAGTAATTGCCGCGGATCGGCGCCCAGAAGCAATGCAACAACAAGCAGAACGATGCCACCAAGCCCACCGCCAATCGCCATACCTCCGCGCGACATGCCTCGCCGATCTTCAACGTTTTCGCTTTCGCGCTGGCCTCTCCAAAGCATACATCCACCCTCCCTATCTAAGATTTTCTGCGACTCTCGCTTATGCCGAGGGGGATAAAAGAAACTTCGCTGGGGGCTGATCAGAGTTCACTCTAGCATCAATAAGCGGGAAAGCAATACTGCGGCCTGTCTTTTGCCGTCGGCTACTTCTATTCTGCGTTATCTCTGCGTGCTCCGCGTCTCGGCGGTCGGCGTTTTTTATCGTTAACCGCAGAGACGCAGAGGACGCCGAGGCTACGCAGAGAAAGGAATGATCGCTAATCGACTTCTCAAAAATGCTCTGAAAGTTCTGAAAGTGATTCGACGTAGATATCCGGATTTGCAGTTCGCAATCTCCAACTTGTAGGGTACGTGCTGCGCACTGCAACCGTAAACATACCTGCGCGTTTGCCCATTTCAATATCTTCCGGGCTATCGCCCACGTAACCCGCTTCCTCCGGCGAACAGCCAACCATTCGCATCGCGGTATGCAAACCTTCGGGATGAGGTTTTTTGTTTTGCATCTGCTCGTTGCAAACGACCGCTTCGAAAATATCTTCAAAACCAAGCGTTTGTATCTCGCGCTTGACGCGGCAATCGTTTCCGCTGCTTACCACTCCGAGGCGATAACCTTTCCGGCGCAATCCATCGATGGTTTCGGCCGCGCCCGGAACCAACTCCGCAGTCATTTCATCGTAATGTCGCACCCACAATTCGTCCGCGATCTGCCACTGCTCCTTTGGCAAACCAAGCGCTTCGTAGGTGGAATACCAATTCGGTGAGTATGCACGCTGGTAGATTTCATGGTCAAAATTGAACCCCAAGGCCGCGAATGATTTCTCGTAAGCCGCTAAACCAAGATGGGCTGAATCAACTAACGTACCATCCCAATCGAAAAGCAAAATATTGATTGAGGCTGTTTCCATATTCATGAAAGAAAGGATTTGGCGGATCAGTCTGCTATAGCAACAGTTAATTCGCTTAGCGGCAGCGACTGCGGCGTGTCATCTGTGGGTGATGATTGGCGGTTAACCGGCACGTAGAGAATGTCACGCTGTTGTGGAATAAAACCGGCTTCGCGAATCAGATAACGCAGCATCTGCTCGTCAGCGCGATTGTGCGCGCCCGCCGCCGAGACAACATTTTCCTCGATCATGATCGAGCCCATGTCGTTCGCGCCAAAACGCAACGCCACCTGCCCAAGTTTCAGTCCCTGGGTCAACCATGACGACTGGAAATTTTCAATGTTGTCGAGGAACAAGCGGGACACTGCCAGCATCTTCAGATAATCAACGCCGGTCGGTTCGTCTTTGATGCGCCGCCCCAGGGCCGTGTTCTCGCGCTGAAATGTCCAGGAAATAAAAGCTGTGAAGCCGCCGGTTTCATCCTGCAGATCTCGCACGCGCTGCAAGTGTCGAACGCGATGCTCGATGGTGTCACCAATGCCAAACATCATCGTGGCGGTTGAGCGCAATCCGACCCGATGCACCGCTCGCATCACTGCAAGCCATTCGTTGGTGGTGCATTTGGTTGACACGCGGTTGCGAACTTCATCGTCCAGGATCTCGCCACCGCCGCCCGGCAAACTGTAAAGTCCGGCGTCCTTAAGGCGTTGCATTATCGTTTCGTAATTCAGACCCGAGATCAGATGGATGTTGTGAATCTCGGGCGGCGAGAAACAATGAAGTTGGAAGTTCGGATACTTTGCATGCAAGGTTCGCAGCAGATCTTCATACCACTCGATGCCGAAATCAGGATGCAGTCCACCCTGCATCAGTACGCCTGTACCGCCTAGCGCAATCGTCTCGTCGATCTTTTTACAAATTTCATCGACTGTGCGGACGTAGGTATCGGGCGCGCCTGGCCGGCGATAAAAAGCGCAGAAGGTGCAAACTACGTTGCAGACATTCGTGTAGTTGATGTTGCGATCGATGATGTAGGTAACGACGTTATCCGGGTGTCGGCGCTGGCGAATTTCGTCGGCAGCGGCGCCGATGGCTGCGATATCGTGCGATTCGAGCAGCGCCGTACAGTCGTCCGCAGTCAGACGAATGTTCGCAAGCGCGCGTTCAAGAATCGGCTTGATTTCGGTCATATTCGGTTAGCTACGAGAATTCAATTTGGAGGTGCAGCAAAAACTTTCCAATAAAGAGACATACTGGGAATATTCGGCTCGTTTTTTTGCATCCCCTCCCCCTTGGGGAGGGGAAAGAGGGGAAGGGTCTACGGTCACTCAAACCCTCTCCCTTTCCCTCTCCCAAAGGGAGAGGGAACACGGATTTCTTCCCGACTTGCGGAACAAAGTGTTCTCTTGAACTCGTTTCGCTTCCAAATTGAAATCAACCTTCTTTAACTGAATACTATCCTCTGCATTCTACAAATTCAAAGGCTGGAGCGCCGGAATGAGACCGTGTTTGTGTGCCAGCTTGTAATAAAGTTCCAGACCCTTGCGTAAATCATCGTCCAAAAAGAAAGTAATGTTGTCGGTCAGATAAGTTTCCAGCTCAGCGCGCGACAGTTCCAGCCTCAGTTCGTAGTGGTCAATGATTTCCTTTCGCTGCGCCAGCCCATCTTTACAGGCCTGCACAAAATCTATCGCCGGCGTAAATGCGTCACGGGTCGTCCCCACCATCCACATCGCGAAAACAAATCCCAGGCTGGTGAAGTCGTGCCACAACGCCGCCATGTCCCAGACGCGCAGTCCATCTCGGGCGAAGGTCATAGCCGGATCGCCAATTATCAAAGCTGCATCGTTACCGCGAAGCATCTGTTTGAGGTCTGGCGAACGCGTGGTCCAATCCGGCTCAAACCCCAGGAATTCTTTGAAGATAATCTTGACCAGCGCGGCTGATGTTCTTGAGGAGTCGTCGAGTGCGACAGTGCGCACCTTCTTTAAGTTGTTCAGACGCGATACCAGCACGACGCTGCGCACTTTTTGATGTGAACCAACACAAACATCGGGCACCAGTTTCAAATCTTCAATTCGCTGGTACTCGATCGCGGGCACCAGCGCAAAATCCACTTCGTGCCTCGCCAGCAGGTCCGCGCATGTCGCGGGCACTGCGTCAACCAGCGTCACGTCGTGCTTGCGCGCACCGTTTTTGAAACTCCAGATCAACGGAGCTGTGTTGAGATAACTGGAAGCAGCCAATCGCGGCTTGGTTTCAGAGCTCACTTCTTTTTCGACGTTTCAGTTTAGGGATGTGGCGATGCTAACGAAAGCATCGTGCGTATCGCAAGCACCGCGATTTTTCATTGCTAATGCAGTTTCAGACGTTGTTGCCTATGGCTTGGCCGATGCGCTGTGCGGCAAGTCTCTGACTTGCCGGAAAGCTCAACTAAATATTCACGGTCTCTGACCGCCGAACGCGGGTCGAAGACCAAGAAAGCACGGGAGGCCAGGCCGGCAAGTCAAAGACTTGCCGCGCACCTGAACGGCAGAGCGCACCAGCTGATGAGTTTCAAACTGCCTCTTCATTGATTCGTCCGCCAGGCGACTAATTGACACCCTTCAAAGGCGCCAATTACTATGCGGCGCACAACGATCACGAAAGCACCATTTGATTTCGATGACAATCTACGACGTCAGCGTGCCGCTTTCGGCGACAACTCCCACATATCCGGGCGACCCAACAATCGAAATCAAATCGTGGTTGGAGCTAAAGCGCGGCGATGCGGCGAATGTTTCGCTACTCCATTTTGGCGCCCATTCCGGGACGCACGTCGATGCGCCGGCACATTTCATCGCAGGCGGTTCGAAGGTGGAGGCACTGCCGCTTGAAAGTTTGCTGGGTGAAGCAACGGTTGTTGAAGTCCCGCAAGACATGATGGCGATTGATGATGATTTCGTTAGCAACAATTGTAATCCAGCTTCAGAAAGAATTCTTTTTAAGACCCGCAACTCCAGTTTTTGGAACAATCCTGAAGTGGGCTTTCGTACAGACTACACTTATCTCGAACCAAAAGCCGCGCAACGATTTACCGAAATAGGTGTGCGACTTGTAGGCATCGACTATTTGTCGGTTGAGCAATACGGATCGAAAACATTTGAAACGCATCTGACTCTGTTGTCGAGAAGCATCGTTATTCTGGAAGGCCTGGACCTGCGAAACGTTCCCGCCGGGCGATACGAATTGATTTGTCTGCCGCTGCGGATTGCCGGCGGAGCTGGCGACGGTGCACCAGTGCGCGCGATATTGCGAAAGTGAAATAAGCAGCAATGAGATCGGCAAAACCGAATCGCACACATGAACCCGATACCGCTTATCGAGAGCGCGTCTATCGTATTGTTCGCTCAATCCCAGGCGGTAGGGTGATGACCTACGGCCAGCTTGCTGAAATTCTCGGCGAGGGTTACACGCCGCGGACGATTGGTTTCGTGATGCATGGTTCGGACGACAAGACACCCTGGCATCGAGTAATTAACGCTCAGGGCGCGACCTCAACGGGCCGAATCGCGCAGCCCGCTGACAAGCAGCAACGCATGCTGGAAGCAGAAGGTGTAGAATTCAACAAACGTGGTCGCTGCGACTTGCAACGTTACTTGTGGATTCCGCGTGAGCGGAAGACCCGAAGCAAAGCGCCGCCAACAAAAATAAAACTTTTCGCGGATTCCAATCGATCGACAAAAAGGAAGAGCAGATGAACAGTGATCCTCCTGACCGGCGTGTTCCTTACAATGTTAGTCCACCTCGTTATTCCGTTTCGCATCAAATGGTGACTACCGCTTTTGAGTTACCGAATTTTCGTGTCACGCAAAATCTGGGCATTGTGCGAGGAATCGTTGTTCGTTCACGAAATATTTTCGCGACCATTGGCGCTGGATTTCAGATGGTTGTCGGCGGCAACATCACCGTCTGGACAAAACTATGCGAACAAACTCGCGCCGATGCATTTGAAATTATGATCCAGCACGCAACTGAGATTGGCGCGAATGCGATCGTCGGGGCGCGTTATGACGCAACCGAGGTAACGTCCGGCGTCACTGAAGTTCTCGCTTACGGCACCGCGGTGATTGTTGAGCCCACCACTGAAGCGAGCTATCGATCATGACCGAGGCCACCTTGCCGCCTGAACGGCTGGCGCGGCTTGAGCGCGCAATCGAAGCCGTACCATATGCTCGACTGCTGGGCATTCAACTGGAAAAAGTGGGATCGGGCGAGGCGACCCTAACGCTCGCTATCCGCCCGGAGCTGAGTCAAAACCATGGCGTGGTGCATGGTGGGGCGATTGCCTCGCTGATAGATACGGCCACTGCTTTTGCCATTCTCACCTTGCTTGAACCCGAGGAAAAAGTCACCACGGTTGATCTAACCATCAGCTACCTGCGTCCCGCGTTCGAAGGCATGCTAGAGGCGACTGCAAAGGTCCTCCGGAAAGGCCGCAGGCTCTATTCCGTGTCTGCCGAGGTAACCGATACGTCGGGAAGTCTCCTCGCAACAGCACTTAGCACCTACATCAAGCTCCAGCCGTGAAACCCAGCAAAAACCGTTGATTTTGCGAGGAATTTCGCTGGACAGACGGTGTTCATCCATGTAAAATGTTTTTGGCCTTCCGTTGCGCCGCTCCCAACACGGTGTTCGCTCTCGCAAGCAGCCATAGCCTGATAGCCTGATAGCCCTTCGGTGAACTGCTCACCATGTATTCCCTGTATCACTCCCTCCTGGCCCAACATTCTCGACAATTGACTCCCGTCTCTTGTGCGAGCTCTACCATTGCGCAGCTTCAGCGGTATTTCGAAGACGTGGTGCTCGAAAACAATTTGGGTGCACTGATAGTCGAAAGCCTGCCAGCCAGCGCCGTTCGCCCACCGCGCGACGTCACCCGTATCAAGGAACTCGATCAGGCAGCAAAGAACTTCTTTTTGTGGGTAAGTCCGGAAGATGCGCTTTCAAGTCTGGTACTCAGCCGCGGAAAAGAAAATACAAAATCTGTCGTTTTCGAGCGCACCGATCTGGATAAGACTTACGAGCGCTTTGTGGTAATTGCCGACGCGCGCTTCTCAGCTGTGCTGGCTTCCGTTAAGAACGAGGGCAACGACGATTCGTCGCGGGATCTGGTCATCTGGACTTTCGAGCCTGACGTTGTCTATTCAGCGCTTGAGTATTTGATGGCACGCGTAACTGCCGAACATTCTTTTTATTCAAATGCATTCTCAAAAGCTGTGCGCAGCTCGATGCCGAAAGCTACCTCGCTGCAACTCACGCTAGGCGTCACCACTAAACTCGCGCGGCTTCTGCAGGAACAAGCTGAACGCGAGATCGCAGTCAATCGTCTGGCGACTGCGATCAGAAATTCGCTGGAACTCGACAGCGTTTTGCAAACTGCCGGCGATGAAGTTGGTCGTGCGCTGAACGTGCAGTCCTGTGCCGTACGAGTAGAAGGTGCGCTGGTCGGAAAGCAAATGACCAAGTTTTATTTTCGTCATGACATCGCCGACGATAACGCGCGTGCATCGCTGCTGACCGATGTTGATTCCATCAGTGAGCGGCTGGCAGCCTCGCCTAAAGCTTACGTGGTCGATGGCGACAGTTCGCAGTCGACACCCGTATTGGCCGACGCGGTTGTGCCGCTAATCTATCAGGGAAGTTTTGTCGGACTCTTGTTAGTCCGTTCCGATGACGTGTCTCGCATCTGGGCTGAAAATGAACTGTTGCTGCTGCACACAGTCGCTGATCAGTTGGCAGTAGCTGTGAATCAGGCCCACTTGTTTGCGCAGATGCAACAACAAGCTTTGACTGACGGCCTAACTGGTTGTTACAACCGCCGCTCGTTTGAGTTACAGCTTGAACGCGACCTTCATCTGGCAACGCGAATGCGTCAACCGCTATCGCTAATCATGCTGGACCTCGATCACTTTAAATACATTAATGACCAGGCTGGTCATGAAGCCGGCGACGAAGCGCTTTGCATGTTGGCGGATAGCCTGCGCGCGGAGTTGCGTGCCGTCGATACCCCGGCCCGCTTTGGCGGCGACGAGTTTGTCATAATTCTGCCCCAAGCCAACGCCGAGGGGGCCATGCTGGTTGCTGAACGTTTGCGCCAGCGCATTGAGAAGATGGAAGTCACTGGCTTTGGCCGCGCGACTGCATCATTCGGTGTGGCAAGTTTTCCCAAGCATGCGTCTTCACGCGATACGCTGGTCGTAGCAGCAGACCGCGCGCTTTACAATTCGAAACGCAACGGACGAAATCGCGTCAGCTTGCCCGAAGATGAAACGGCGGAAGTCTTCACAGAGATCGTCGAACATACGTCAAACGAGTTTGATTCAATTGATGCACTGCAGCGACTTTAAAAGTCTGCCATTATCAATCCGTCCCTAAGTAGATCCTAAATCTCGCCTTCCCTTCTGGTGTCCAGCCGGAAAATCGCGCATCATAACCCTTCGCTTTTATAAACAGGGTCATTGGTCGCGATTTTCTGCGCATGGACGATCTACGAAAATTCGGTCGCTATTTTCTTCCTTACAAACTTTCCTTGACGGTTGGGATTGCCTGCATTCTCGCCAGCGTCATTTTCAATCTCTACATTCCGTTGATTGTGGGACAGGCTGTCGATGCTAATTGGACGCAGCTTTCCTGGTCGCGGCTTACGCTTTCGGCAGCAAAAGTGCTCGGCGCCAGCATCCTTAGCGGCAGCTTTCTCTTTCTGCAACGCCGCATCCTGATCGGCATGTCTCGCAAAATTGAGTATGACCTGCGACAGGATTTCTATGCCCACCTGGTCGATCAACCTCAGTCGTTTTTCCAGGAGCATCGCATCGGTGATTTGATGGCGCGCGCCACCAACGACCTGGCAGCGGTCAGGCAATTGGCCGGACCAATGATCATGTATTCGCTGCAAACGGTGTTCGTTGTAGTCATCGTCATGCCGTTGATGTTTATGATCAACTGGTACCTGACGTTGCTGTTGTTGGTGACGATGCCGCTTGTTTCGTTGACGGTGAAATTTTTCGGCCAACAAGTTCACATTCGCTTTGAAAAGATTCAGGAGTTCTTTTCGCAGATCACGGCACGGGCGCAGGAAAACTTTACGGGCGTGCGCGTAGTGCGCGCTTACGCGCAGGAAGGCGCGGAAATTGCCGCCTTCAACGAATTGAACCGGCAATACGCGGAAAAGAATTTGAGTCTGGTCAAAATCGACGCTTTGATGCGGCCGCTGATGACTTTTCTGATCGGCATGGGTTTCGTGCTTATCATTTGGGTCGGCGTGCCGGCAGCAATTCGCGGCGAGATCAGTGTCGGCCAGTTTACCGTTTTTAATATGTATCTCTTCCGTTTGATCTGGCCGTTAATTGCCCTCGGGTATGTCGTCAATCTCTATCAGCGCGGCACTGCCAGCCTGAAGCGAATGAACGCCATCCTCGCAATTAAACCCACAATTGCTGACACGCCGAACGCTATTGATAGAGCGCCCACCGAAGGTGAAATCGAGTTTCGCAAGCTGACTTTCCGCTACAAGCCAGACGAAGAGCCCGTGCTGCGCGACATCAATCTGCTCATCCCGTCCGGTCAAACTGTCGCTTTTGTTGGCAGGACCGGGAGTGGCAAATCGACTCTAGTCAACCTAATCCCTCGCCTGGCTGAAGCGCCGCAAGATACCGTGCTGGTCGACGGCGTTTCTGTCCAGGACTACGCCCTCGCCAAGCTGCGTTCGAGCATTGGTTATGTGCCGCAAGAGACATTTTTGTTCAGCGACTCGCTGGCCGAAAACATTGCCTTCGGAGTTGAGAATGCCGAGCGCCGTCAGATCGAATGGGCTGCGGATGTTGCCGGCCTGATGGAAGACGTTGCCGGTTTTCCCGACGGCTTTGACACGCTGGTTGGTGAACGTGGGTTGACACTTTCCGGTGGACAGAAACAACGCACCGCAATTGCGCGAGCTGTGCTTCGCGAACCGAAGATTCTGATTCTTGACGATGCGCTATCTTCAGTTGATACCTACACCGAAGAAAAAATTCTCGCAAAACTTCGTGGCGTGATGCGCGGTCGCACCAGCTTGATCGTTTCGCATCGCATTTCAACCGTGCGCGACGCGGATCTCATTTGCGTGCTCGATGAAGGTCGCATCGTGGAGCGCGGCACGCATCATGAACTGCTCGCACGTGGCGGCGAATATGCCGCGCTACATGAGCGGCAGTTACTGGAAGAGGAACTGGCGGCAACCTGATTTTTTATTACCGATGTCAACCGCGGCAAAACAATTTCACGAAGAAGAAGCGATCGGCAAGACGTACGACTTCCAGGTCGCGCGCCGGCTGCTGCGCTACTTGCGTCCGTACATTCGTCCACTGATCATCGCGCTGCTGCTCACTTTCATGCTGAACCTGCTGGGAATTCTGCAGCCAAAGTTCACTCAATACGCGATCGACTGGTACATCCTGCCCGGAAAGTACGAGGGGCTAAAGTTGCTGGTAGGTCTTTACCTTGGCGTCCAGGTGCTGCGGCTGGTGTTCTCTTATTTTCAATCGGTCATGCTCAACACGGTGGGCCAGTATGTGATGTTTGATATGCGCCGCGAGCTTTATGACAAGCTTCAGCATCAGGAAGTGGCCTTCTACGATCGCAATCCCGTGGGCCGCATCATGACGC
>JBDUCB010000088.1:0-10382 GCA_040003695.1 bacterium | reverse complement strand
GTCTATCTTCCCGTGGAAATCATAAAGCGTTTCTCAAACAATAGGAAGTTGGCAGCGCAGAATACGCGAAATATGAAAGCCTGGGCCACCGGCCCAGGTAAGCGGCCAACAAACAATTTTCGGATCGCTGAAGGCGCGAAATAACGCCTTCAGCGTGAAGAACCCGCTCGCTGCCCCGATAAGTCGGGGTACTGACATGAAGCCTTCACCCTACCGGCGTCAGGCGACAGCGACAAGGATAGGTGGGATCGCCGAACTCGACTTGCAAGGTTGCGTGCTCGATGCCGAACTTCTGATGCAACTCATTTGTGATCTGCGCCAGCAACGCATCATCACAAATTGTTTGCGCCATCACGACGTGAGCGGTGAGTGCCGCTTCAGTAGTGCTCATGCCCCACACGTGCAGGTCGTGCACATCGATGCAAGTCGGCAAGCCTGACAAATATTCTTTGACGTCGTTCATGTCTATGCCTTCGGGCACAGCATCGAGCGCAAGGTTGAGCGAATCGCGCAGCAAGCCCCAGGTGCCATAAACAATCAGCGCAACGATCACCAAACTGACAACCGGATCAAGCCACAGCCATCCAGTTTCAAGCATTGCCACGGCGGTTAGGACCACACCCAGCGCGATGACGGCATCAGTCGCCATGTGCATGAATGCGCCGCGAATATTCAAGTCGCGTTTGCGGCCCGACATAAACATCACCGCCGTGCCTGCATTGATGAGAATGCCAACAGACGCCACCCAAATTACCGTTGTCTCTGCTACCGGATTCGGATTACGGATGCGTCCCATAGCTTCCCAGGCAATAGCGCCGACGCTGATCAGCAGCACTGCCGCGTTGATAAGCGCAGCCAGAATAGAAGAGCGCCGAAATCCATAGGTCCGTTCTGGCGTGGGGTGGCGGCGAGCGAGCATCATTGCTCCCCACGCCAATACCAAACCAAGCACATCGCTCAAGTTATGTCCGGCATCAGCGACGAGCGCCAGCGAGTGGGACAGCCGCCCGTAAATCACTTCGAGAATAACGAACGCTAAATTGAGAGTGACACCAATCGCGAAAGCGCGTCCGTAGTTTGCCGGTGCGTGAGTATGTGCATGCGCCATAGATTTATTTGAAATGAACAATTGACCGACCGCCTGTCAACCGCATCGGTGACGGCGCGCGGCAATTATAAGCCGCCTGGGACTGGAACCACATGGCTTTGCACAAAAAGGCAATTGCAGAGCGGACAAATAATAATCGGCTTGCGCCGTTGCGTCGCCGAGCGACGCGATGAATTAGCGGCCTTTTAAGCTGGGAACGGTAACGCAACCGACCTTCGTCGCGTAGCGACGAGGTTTGAGTCCGGTGTCATCAAAGAAATGAGACGCGTCGGCATAAACAAAGTCAGAACCCGGAGCAGTAGCGACGGGGTCGTGCTTCAAAAATCACTCGACCGTAATGTTCAAATTTACCCAGTCGCTACTCCGACGCATCGGGGTTCTGTATTTCCCTACCCATATAGTACGAGGGACATTCTTATGATTCACCTCGGTGGCCGTCTGAAAATCGATTATCTGCTACGCTAGCGTCTTGCCAACCAAGCTGGAAAAGGATCATTCTTTCTTGCGCACAAAATTACCGGGAAGGAAAATTCAGAACATGCGGTTCGTATTTGTGCTTGTCTTAACGTCATGCATTTCTCCAATTGCCGGCGCGCAGCATACTGGTCATAGTCGCGCGAAGTCTTCGGCCGAACAGCCGGCGACGCTGGTGCCCGGGATTGGCGGCATTCATCATCCGGTTTCAACCGCCAACGCGGCAGCACAAAAGTTTTTCGATCAGGGGCTGTCATTTGTCTTCGCGTTCAATCATGACGAAGCAATTCGCTCGTTCAAGCGGGCGGCAGAATTGGATCCGCGTTTGGCGATGGCCTATTGGGGGATGGCACTCGCGCTTGGCCCCAACATCAACCTCGACGTCGATCCGGCGCGCGAGAAAGCAGCCTACGATGCGGTGCAAAAGGCACTCGCCCTCTCGGCAAATGCGCCAGCAAACGAACGGGCCTACGTTGCGGCCCTCGCGAAACGTTATTCAATTGATCCCAAAGCTGATTTGCGAACGCTAGATGGCGATTACAAGCACGCGATGGGCGAGTTGGTTAAACAGTATCCCGACGATCTGGATTTGGCCACACTGTATGCCGAGAGTGCGATGGATCTGCGGCCCTGGAAGCTTTGGACCGCCGACGGCAAACCCGCGCCCGGCACGGAAGAAATCGTGGCCATGCTCGAATCAGTGCTGCGCCGGAATCCCAATCATCCCGGCGCAATCCACTACTACATTCATGCGGTCGAAGCATCGCCGAATCCTGAACGCGCGCTCGCCTATGCGCCGAAGCTTGCCGGCCTGATGCCCGCCGCGGGACACTTGGTCCATATGCCCGCACATATCTACGCGCGGACGGGCGATTACGAAAACGCCGCGCTCAGTAACGTGCACGCAGCGGCTGCCGATGAGGCTTACATCAAAGCGGCCGGCCTGCACGGCATCTATCCAATCATGTACTACAGCCACAATCTTCACTTCCTGGCGATCGCGTCCAGCATGGAAGGCCGCTATGCCGATGCAATGCGGGCAACAAAGCAACTCGAGGGAAACGTGTCGCCGTATCTTAAAGAGATGCCGATGCTGGAAGGCTTTATGACGGTGACGCCGCTGCTGCTGGTGCGTTTCGGTCGTTGGGATGACATTGCAAAACTTCCGCGCCCGGATGCGTCATTGAAAGGTGTGACTGCTGTTTGGCATTTTGCGCGTGGTATGGCTTTCGCACGCAAAGGCGATCCAACAAGAGCCGCAGCTGAACGCGAAAGTTTTTTGGCCAGTGTTAAGGAAGTTCCTGCCGACGCCAGTTATGGTTTGAACCCGGCCCACGCAGTGTTTTCAATCGCCCACGAAGTATTGCGCGCACAGATTGCCGCCGCAAATCATGACGACAAGACAGCAATTACGCGATTGCGCAAGGCGGTCGAGAATGAAGACTCGCTGGCCTACGAAGAGCCGCCCGAATGGATTCAGCCGGTTCGTGAGATGCTAGGCGGCGCGCTTATGAAAGTCGGCAATTACGCGGACGCGGAACAAGTTTTTCGCGAAGACCTGGAACGGAACAAGCGCAATGGCCGTTCCCTCTTTGGACTGATGGAAAGTTTGAAAGCACAGAAAAAAGACTATGCCGCGGCGTTGGTCCAAAGAGAGTTTGCCAGTGCCTGGAAAAACGCCGATGTGAAGCTGACGCCGCAATCTTTCTGGCAATAGCAGCGTAAGCAATGCCGGCGTAGTCATCGGAGCAATAGCCCGACCGTCTGGGAGGGCTCTGTGTCATTCGGACCAAAAGGTAGTCCATGAAATCTGTCACAATTTTTTGCGACGGCTCGAGTCTTGGTAACGGGCAAATGGCGACGCGCGCCGCGGCCGTCGCGTTGCTTGGTTATCGGAGGCTTTGGCGCGCGGTCGGCGCCTACCTGGGCCAGGCCACAAATCAGCAGGCAGAAGTTGCGGCTGCGGCATTGGGACTGGAATCACTCAAAGAGCCATGTCGCGTTCACTTGTTTACCGACTCGCGCTACGTTGTCGAAACGATGGGCGGACGCTTTCGCCGCAAGACCAATCACGATTGGTGGCAGCGTTTGGACCAGGCTGCAAGCCGTCATGAAGTTGTTTGGCAGTGGACGCGCGGTCACAACGGTCATGTGGTCCAGGAGGCAGTTGATAAAGCAGCGCGCAAGATCGCATCGTTGGGTCAGGTTGATGACGAGATACTGCGCGCCGCAATCGACAAAGTTGGCGACATCGATCCGCTCGCAGTAGAAATCGAAGGTGACTAAACCCAGAAGCAAATGAGTGATCCAAAACCGTCTGACCGGCTACGGTTCTTTAACGGGCGACTATTGACCGCTCACGACTTTAAGCTTGAGCAAGATTATTTTCGCGGCAAGCAGAAACTTCACAACCGGGCGCTGCATGGTTTTGGCATTGTCTCCGGACTAAAGGTCACGGTCCAGTCCGGCAAGATCGTTGTTACTGCGGGTCTTGCGCTGGATTGCGAAGGCAACGAGTTGGTCGTAGAGAAGGATGAAAGTCTGTCGGCGCCTACCGCAAACTTGCAGACGGCGTATTTGAATTTCCGCTTTATTGAGCAGGAAATAAAGGAGTCTGCGACGGCGAACGAAGCAACAATAATCCGCGAGGCTTCCGTATTAGATTTCGCTGGGCAAAACTTTAATACCAATCACAGGCACCTGCGCGGTCGCTGGCTCGCATGTGGCAAGTGTCACCCGTTAACCATCGCACGCTTGCGACGCAGCGCTCATGGCTGGCGCGTTGACCGGCGCTATCGTCCACCGGCAGTGAAGTAGCGTTATCCCCTCATTCGCTTTCGACTTATCTGATCATTATAATTCTGCCTTCTGATATTCCGCCGTCTCCCGAGAAGCAATTCACAGTCTCATTTTTGCAGTTCGCAATTAGTTGCGCCCGACTAACGGATTGCCTTTAGATCATGGATACGACATTTGCCTAAGACCAGGCTTCCACCGGTGACGATGTATTTCGAATGCTCGATTGTGAACCTGAAATTTTCGCCGCGCCTGCGAAGTGGCTTTGCGATCGTGCTGTTTCTTGTTCTGTCGCTGTTTTCGTTTCGGAATCAGGCGCAACAAATTCCCGCCTGGCAATGGCAAAACCCTTTGCCGCAAGGCAACGCGCTTAACTCGATCAAGTTTGCCGCAGATAAGACACATGGGTGGGCTGTGGGCAACGATGGTTCGATCCTGCATACGCGAAACGGCGGTTTTTCCTGGGACGCACAAATCTCTCCGGCCTCAACCACGCTTTACGGTCTCTATGTGCACGACAGAGCCCGCGCCATGATTTCGGGCGCCGGCGGCGTGATTCTGACTACGACAAACGGTGGCAACAAATGGGTGCGCAGAACCACAGGAACGAAAGATCACCTATTCGCTGTTACCTTCGCCCCGCAAGACCCGCTTCGTGGTTGGGCAGCGGGCACATTCGGTTCGATGATCGCAACTACCGACGGTGGACTTACCTGGAAAGTGCAAAAAACTAAGACCAACGCGCATTTATTCGCCGTTGCTTTTTTTGACGCGAGGACCGGTATTGCGGTCGGCGCGCGC
This sequence comes from bacterium, assembly GCA_040003695.1. GTDB lineage: Bacteria > Acidobacteriota > Blastocatellia > Pyrinomonadales > Pyrinomonadaceae > PSRF01. The sequence continues at coordinate 5,203 of JBDUCB010000088.1, read as the reverse complement.
GGCACGTTGCTGGTGACTAAGGACGGTGGCGCTGACTGGAAAGCGCATAGCGGTCTCACGAATGTGGTGTTAACCGGCGTCGCTTTGCTTTCCGCGAAACGCGCGATCGTAGTCGGTTATCAGGGAACGATTCTGCAAACGGATGATGGCGGTGCAAACTGGCAGGCTTTGAATTCACTGGTCAACACCGATCTCTTTTCAGTTTTCTTTACCGATGAAAACCATGGTTGGGCAGCAGGCGATAGCGGCGTCGTGTTATCTACTGCCGATGGGGGAACGATCTGGTTGCCCGTCAACGTACGCACCAGTCCGAAACTGAGCACGCTTTATTTCGCTGATGAATCGCTCGGCTGGGCCGCCGGTGATGATGGTCTTGTACTGCGAACGGATGATGGCGGGTTTTCCTGGCGGCGTTTGACTGAAGGCGGGCGCGATGACCTGTCGCATCTTTTCTTTCTTGACAACTCGCACGGTTGGGCCGTCGGCGCGCGCGGAAAAATACTTTTCACCGGCTCAGGCGGAAAGAACTGGACAGTTCGTCCTTCGGGCACCACCAACCGCTTGAATTCGATCCAGTTTATTAATCAGAAGACCGGCATCGCGGTTGGCGATCGCGGCACAATCATTCGCTCTGTCACTGGCGGCGTCACTTGGTCCAGCATTCCGGTTGAAGCTAGCGAAGACTTTTTTAGTGTCAGCTTTGTAACACCGGAACTCGGTTGGGTAGTGGGCGCGCGTGGCGTCATATTGCATACTGAGGATGGCGGCGAGACGTGGCACACCCAAAGAGCAAACACGTTCAGTTGGCTCGAGGACGTTAGCTTCGCTGATGCCCAACATGGCATTGCAGTCGGGTCAAACGGAACCATCCTGCGGACCGAAGACGGCGGTGAGACGTGGACGCGCGTCGATAAAAATTTAATGGAGTGGCTATACGCGGTCGCCTTCGCCGATACGCAACGCGGTTATGCAGTTGGTGCGCGCGGAATTATCTTGCGGACGGATGACGGCGGCGCCACCTGGAAAGATCTTGAAAGTGGATTAAACGGTAATTTGTTTTCAGTGGCTGTTGGCGGGCGCGATGAAGTGATCGTGACTGGCGATCAGGGCCGGATTATTTACAGCAAAGACGCAGGCGCCAACTGGGAAATCCAACCAAGCATTACCAGCTCGCCGCTTTATTCCGTTGCGTACCGTGGCGGCAGCAACATCTGGGTGGCCGGTCGCGGCGGCGCGATTCTGCGACGTACTGAACCTGTCGCTACCGTTAAGATACCCACACCAAGATTCCCACCTGGATTGCTTGGTCCACCAAAACTTCAGCAGGCGCAAACCATCGACGATGGCGACATCCCCCGCGCCGTGCCGCCTACTAAAAAACCACCGCAACAGTAGGACAGGCATTCCTGCCTGTCCATTCTTGTTCTTCCAACTCTTGTTGTAGGACAGACATTCCGTCTGTCCTTGCTTCGCAACAAGAGCATTCAAGCGCAACGGTCAATCAACTCTGAAGCTACAGCCAGCGCCTCCTGGTAGATCTGATCGTTGCAGAGAATTTCCATCTCGCGGATGAGCAACTGAGCCGTGCTGCGGTTGCGCACCGGCAACACGCGACCGCCTTGCACGTCTGCACCGACGTTAGCTTCGGTTAACACGCGCTCGCGATCAGCGCTGCGCTCTACCTTAAAACTTGATGCATTCGTCCGCGACTCCAATTCCACCCGCGCGAGCCTTCCGGGCTTTATCGCTGCTTCCTTTATGCGACGCAGTTCTATGGTGACGGTCTGACCAGTCTGATTGCCAACTTCAAAAATCGTTATTTCAGTATCCTGAATGGGCACTTTATCTTTCATGGTCCATTGCAGCCGGCTTGCCAGCCAGCCTGCCATTAACAGTGCCTGGGGCGCAATTGCGTCCGCATCCGTCTGCGGCGCCACATAACTAATATGCACGTTGTCGATCGCATCGAGGGCTGGTCGATACGCATGCACGTCGTAAAAATCGGCCAGTAAACCGCGCCATGAGGTTAAGCGGGCCCAGTTTAGATCGCTGATGCCAACGGGCGTTTCAAAGTCTTGCTGAAAAATTGTGTTGACCGCTGCTAGCTCGGGCAAAGGTTTCTGAAACTCGGCCGAGTCGACGATCAAACGGTCAGAAGCATGCAACAGATTACCGAAAACTTTTTGTGCGTTATCAATCACAGTGCGCCACCAAAGAAACGTTGGCAGGTCGGAAACCAGCAGCGGCAACGCCGCACTCGGAAGTTCAGCAACAAAGCTCCCTTGCGCTTTGAGTGTCACCTCTTCGCAGCACAAACGTTTAGTCTGCTTCTCCTTTTGGGAAAGTGCCGACACATACATTTCAATGTCGCGATCAGGTGCGTCATTCTCGCCGAACATCGCGAGGACCCGGCTCGGATGCGCGGCAGTCAACTCCTGCAACAGCTCATGAACTTCTGCAAGCGCTTTATCGTCGCTCACGAACACCAGCAGGTTGGCCGCGCGCGCGCGTAGGATTGTCGTCTCCTCATCTGAGGGCGCTTGGTTTGAAGTCACTTCATGCGGGCGCGCTTCGCCCGTCGTGCCCTGCCAAAGCGCAGCCAGCTCTTGTTCCACGACCTCAACGTCTAAAGTTTTTCCTAGTGAGATTTGCTGCATAAGAAAATCAGAAGTCAGTAATTTCCTAATCCTTGTCAGTCGTGTAATTGGCTTAGCCGAGCATTTGATTTCTGCCTTCTGCTTTCTGCCTACTGCCGACTGTTTACTGTTTACTGCTTACTGTTTACTGCTTACTGCTTACTGCCTACTGCCTACTGCTCTACAGTCTGCGCCACTTCCTGCGGTCACGTTCTATCAATTCAAATGCTGCCTGCGGCCCCCATGAGCCTGCTTCGTAGTTTGGAAAATCGGTTGCCGGTTGCGCCCAGGCCCGAACGATAGGTGCAACAATTTCCCAACCTCGCTCAACCATGTCGCGCCGCGCATAAAGCGTCGAATCGCCCAACATGCAATCGAGCAACAAGCGTTCGTAAGCTTCTGGAGGTTTCACTCCAAACGACGAGCCGTAACGAAAGTCCATGTTTACGGATCGAATGCGCATTGCCTGGCCCGGCAGCTTCGCGCCGAAGCGCAACGTGATGCCTTCATTCGGTTGAATGCGAATCACCAGCACATTCGGCTGCAACGGCGCATCAGCGTCGGTAAACAAACGATGCGGCACGTCCTTAAATTGAATCGCGATCTCAGTGATGTGTTTCTGCAAACGCTTTCCCGAACGCAGATAAAAAGGAACGCCTGCCCAGCGCCAGTTGTCGAAATAGAGTTTCAGCGCCGCAAACGTTTCGGTCGAGGAGTTTGGATCTACGCCGGGCTCCTGGCGATAACCCGGCACTGTGTCACCCAGAACCGTGCCTGGTCCATATTGTCCGCGCACCGCAAATTTATCGATTTGCTCGGCCGGCAGCGGACGCACCGACTGCATCGCCTTGATCTTCTCATCGCGCACACCATTGGCCGAGAGTGAAGCAGGCGGTTCCATGGCAATCAACGAAGTCACCTGAAACACATGGTTCTGGATCATGTCGCGCAGAGCGCCGGCCTTTTCATAGTAAGCGCCGCGACCTTCCACGCCGATCGCTTCGGCGTTGGTAATTTGAATGTGATCGATATATTGCCGGTTCCAGAGTGGCTCGAAGATGCTGTTGGCAAAACGAAAGACCAGCAGATTCTGCACCGTCTCTTTTCCAAGATAATGATCGATGCGAAAAATCTGCTTCTCATCAAAGACTGCGGCCAGCTCCTGATTGAGAGAGCGCGCGCTTTCAAGGTCATGCCCAAAAGGTTTCTCGACGATGATGCGCGTCCAGCCTTCTGGTTTAGGCTGCGCAAGATCGGCCTGGCCGAGTTGTTGCGCAATTAATCCGAAATTGTCGGGCGCGGTCGCAAGATAAAACAGCCGGTTGCCCCGCGTGTGGCATTCAGTATCAATCTCGTCGAGCTTGCTCTTTAACCTTTGATAGACTTCCGTATCGTTAAACTCGCCCGCGATATAGAAAAGTCGCTGGGCGAAACTCTGCCAGGTCGATTCGTCAAACTCTTCGTCCGTTGAAAACTCTTTTACTGCTTGCTGCATCTGCGCGCGAAATTCGTCGTCGCTCATCGTATGGCGCGCGGTGCCGAGGATTGCAAACTCCGCGGGTATCAAACGCTGCTCAGTGAGGCGGTAGAGTGCAGGCAGAAGCTTGCGGCGCGTCAAATCGCCGGTTGCCCCAAAGATGACCACGATACACGGCGGCGCTACGCGCTCAAGCCGCATGCCCGCGCGCAGCGGATTTATCGCCGGCTCATCAGCTTCCACCGTCAGGTTTTCTATTTCATTTATAGCGATAGCCGAAAGGATAACACGACGCACCGCACGTCTCGGAACGGCGCTGTCGCTACCCATGGAGAGCGGAAAAGAAATACCGAGATGACTGTTGATTTCGCAGGTTAGGAAGGGGGCTTGCCCCCGCTGCTTTTGCTCCTAAGATTACGCGCGCACTGGGTGATCCTTCGCAAAAGAGTAAGCCGTGTAGGCAGCGATGATGTGGCAGATCCAACCGAGCGTGCCGCCGGAACCAATCCACAGACCCGGCGTGACTATTAGCCAGAGAATGCCGGCGAGTATGCGGCCATTGTAGAGTTGGCCCACTCCGGGAATAAGAAAACTGAGAATGCCTGCGGTAAATGGATCGCGCATCGTTAACCTCCGTGCGTGATCCATACGAGCGGCTGATTATTTTTGTTCGCTCAAAGTGCTGGTTCTGGTTTCTGTTCGTCATCTGATACCCGACACCTGATACCTGACACCTGGACAAGGCACACTACTCCCTGCTGCCGTGAGGCGGCTAATTTGTTTAATTTGTAGCGCCTAGCCGAGAGAGCGAATCGGTAATGTTAGGGTGAGTGCGGCATCCGGGATAAGCACGCCACGAAAAACTTCTCTTTCAAACCGTTACCGATTTCGTTCTCTTAGATTCCAGCCAAACCCAGAGCAGTCAAGAACGCAGAAATGGCTGCGTCTGAGATTGACTGCGCTTCACCGCCCGACGGTATGTCGCCGAGAACCGTTGGGCTAGTAGTTTGTTGGGGCGGAGGTTGTGGCGCACCACCCGATGGTATATCGCCTGCTAGCGTTGTGGCCGAAATTGCACACGCTATGGCAG
>JBDUCB010000336.1:0-3093 GCA_040003695.1 bacterium | reverse complement strand
TTTCCACGCTCGTAATCGATGAAGCGGTGCGCGAGCATCAGGTTGAGCGCTTGCAGCAAACCCGCGACCGGCGGGATGCGGGCGCCGTGAGCAACGCGTTGGATAAACTAAGGCGCGCAGCCCAGGCGAACGAGAACACGATGCCGGCAACCATTGAAGCGGTGCGCGCATATGCGACTCTTGGTGAAATTTGTTCCGCGCTGCGCGACGTTTATGGCGTCTACGAAGAACCTGCTTTTTGACGCGCACGCATCCGCATCACGTTCCCATAGATCTACTTATGCCCGATCGAAAAATCCGCGTACTGGTAGCGAAGCCCGGACTCGATGGCCACGATCGAGGCGCCAAAGTGATCGCTCGCGCGTTACGCGATGCCGGCATGGAAGTCATCTACACGGGGCTACGTCAAACACCGGAGATGATTGCTGCGGCGGCGTTGCAGGAAGATGTTGATGCCGTCGGTGTTTCAATTCTCAGTGGCGCGCACAACACACTCTGTCCGCGCATCGTTCAACTGCTTCGCGATCAGGGCATGGACGACTGCCTGGTCCTGCTGGGCGGCATTGTTCCACAAGACGATATCGCGAAACTCAAGCAGCAAGGCGTCGCTGAAATTTTCCTGCCCGGCACTTCCACTGAGAACATCGTCAAGTTTCTGCGCGAAAACGTTAAGCCCCGTGAATAAATGGCACAGGCGTCTGCAATTGTTACTGACGTCACCGGCTCTATCGGGCTCATTCGTTTCAACCAACCTACCGCACGAAATCCTCTTTCGATCGCCACGCTGACAGAGCTCGGCAACACGATCGCATCGCTCACTGCGCGTGAGAACCTGACAGCCATTATTTTCACCGGCACGTATGACGTATTTGCTTCGGGCGCCGATATTCGAGAGTTGGCCCAACTAAGTGAGAAGGACGCGTTGGAGTTTGCGCGGTTTGGTCAGAAACTTTTCCAAACCATTGCCGACGCAAAGCAAGTGACGATCGCCGCCATCAACGGCTACTGCATGGGCGGCGCACTGGATCTGGCGCTGGCCTGTGACATTCGTATCGCGTCACCACAAGCTGTCTTTGCGCATCCCGGTGCGCGCCTGGGGATCATCACCGGCTGGGGCGGTACACAAAGACTTCCGCGACTTATTGGTCGTGCACGCGCCTTGGAATTGTTTGCTACAACCGGACGACTCACAAGCCAAGAAGCACTCGACATGAGGTTAGTGACCAGCATCGCTATGGACGCTCTGGAATCTGCTCTCACCACGGCTCGAGAGATTCAACAAGAAAAAGGCGCCAAACCCGAAGATTTGGCGCCCGAAGAAAAAGAGAGTTGAGTCTCTATCTTAGAACTCGACTCGCCCTCCAAGCTGAACAGTGAAAGGCAAGCCGGCTGGCGGACCAAAGCCTGGGCCATACAACGCAACGGGCTGCAGGAAGAGGCTTGAACTAAGGGAACTCAAACCTAGGCGGCCTCCGAAGGAGAGGTTCTCGCGATTGAGTAGATTAAAGAAGTTAACGTATCCCCTGACTTTGACTCTCTCAGTCACGCTAAAGGTTTTCTGAACTCGCAGGTCTACGTTGAAGAACCGGCCACTGCGTTCTTCAATCTGACCGTTCTTGACAACAAATCCCACGCGTTGACTATTCACCCTTGTCTGTGTACAACCCAGAGCCGTAGCGGCTGGGACTGTCTGACCAGCCACTTGAGCCTGGAGAATACTTAGAGCACTAACGCCATCACATATGCGATCGACGGTAACCCGTCCATCGCCATCTATATCGAGGCCGGTATTGGTGGAATATGGTCGCGCCGTCGCAAACTGGACAATTGGCGCAAGCTGGAAACCATACCCCAAGTCGAACAAGCCGCTGGCCACAACCCTGTGACGTTCGTCAATACGAGTTGGCCCATACTCTTCTGGCTTGAACTGGTTCTCAGTAGTAATGGCAATCGCATTACCACTGTACGAGGCTGTCGGCTGTCCGCCCCAAGACTGGGACTTGGACAACACATAGCTCGCCGAAACGAGCGTGCGGCGAGTGCGCCGTCGCAGGGTTGTAACCCAACTGTCATACCGCGATCGGTTGGTGGAGGTGAACATATTGATCTGCTCGAGCCGCCCGGCGCCAAGTCCAGCATCAACAAAGGCCTTATCAAAGAATCTCGTGCTGCTAGCTCCCCTGACGCACAGCGGCGACGCGGGATTCGAACCCGGGAAGGCTCCGTTACAGATGTTTCGAATGCGCGGATTGATGTTTTGCACCCGGTTCTCGTGGATACCGAGCGTGTGCACAAAATCGCTGGACAGGACAAAATTTTGCCCGATCTTTGTCTCAACTCCTAATGACCACTTCTGAACGTATGGATCCTTTAAGCGCGGATCGTTGATTCGACCGAACCCGCCAAATTCCAGTTCAGTATTATTTATCGTCGCTGGCATGGGTAGAGGGTCAACGCCGAATCTAAACCCGGCAAGTTGACCAACACCAACCGAGTCGTTCACGAGATCAAGTACGGTTTGGTAAATCGTTGGATTGCCCTGCTGCTTTGCGAACAATGTCAGATTCTGGAAAATCTGATCGTAGAAGATTCCATAGCCGCCACGAATCACAGTTCGGCCCGTCCCGTAAATGTCCCAGGCAAACCCAAGACGCGGTTGAAACTCTTTATAGCTGCTGGTTGTTTTCCTCAGCAGAGCGGGATCGCCCGTGATCGCCTGAGCGCGAGCATTGGTAAGTTTACCGAGAATCTGCATCGTGCGGTTGTTGGTCTGATCAACCAGAATTTTTATGTTCGCATCCCAACGCAGACCAAGATTCAGAGTCAGTCGGGGTGTAACTTTGTAGTCGTCCTGGATGTAAAGTGCCAATTGGTGAAACGGTGGCTGACTGGTGTCGCCGTCGCCAGTATTGAAGGTTATCTCCCTAATAGCACCGGGCGTGGCGAAGCCCTGCGGATAACAGCCCTGGTTTGCCGGAACGGTTGGGCAGTTGCTGGTATTCTGGTTGCTCGCAATCGCCAAAGGATTGTCGAAGAAGGTGATCTGATAACCATTGGCGCTCTCGCCCAGCATGCCAGAGAGCGCAAGGCTGG
>JBDUCB010000391.1:0-3094 GCA_040003695.1 bacterium | reverse complement strand
AATCGCAACGGGAATTGAACCGATGATCACCAACCATCCCAACCACGCGTCTTGCGACAGCCGAGGGCTGGTGTTTAAGGACGGGCGCTGCACGCCGCTAATTCCAGGCTGGTTCGCGTCAATAGCCCGACCGTCGGGACGCGTTTTGGATCCCGTCAATAGCGCCAGATGATCGGCCACAAAGGCGCGTGTTATGTTGACGATGTCATGCGCGAAATAAATCAGAACTGCCAACAGAGTTCCGAGTTGCACGACTGCAATCGTGGCTGTTGTTTGCTGAGCTCTGAGGGTTGGATCAACTCCGGCATAGAGGCCGATCAGACGTGATGCGATCACGAGATGGGCCGTTGAGCTGACTGGAATGAATTCGGTTAACCCCTGGACAATGCCGAGGATGATAGCTTGAAGAACGGTCATGAAAATTTGTTATACGCCGAAGACGTTAAATAACTTAGCCCGGCATAACATGCCGGGGATATGGTTGCCAATAAAACGCCAACCCTGAAAGGGTTGAATAAACAACCTGAACGCTTTGTCAGAAACCCCTTCAGGGTTCTGCGGGAGATATAGACAGCTCACCCGGCGTGTTACGCCGGGCTAAGCTATCCAACGCCTTCGGCGTACTTCATTCTCTAAACGAATTTCTTCTGGCAATCCGGTCGTACATCCAAATCGGCATCAGCATACCGGTGCGCACGATGGTCGCGAGCTGCCACGGAAACGCGTACGACTTCTTCCGCTTCTCTATCGCACGCACAATTTTTTTCACCGCGTCGTCAAGCTCCATCAGGAATGGCATCTCCGCTTCGCGGCCCGCGGTCAACGGCGTCTTGATGAAGCCAGGGTGAATGATCGTAACGGCAATCCCCTTCGGTTCGAGATCCAGACGCAGGCTTTCAAAGAATGCCGAGACAGCGGCTTTACTTGCACAATACGCAGCCGACCTGGGTAGGCCGCGATAAGCCGCCAAACTCGAGATGGCCACCAAATGCCCATGCCCCCGTGCAATCATCTGCGGCACGACAGCGGCGGCACTATTTGCTGCGCCGATAACGTTGATGCTGATAACATCCGACACTTCCGCTGCATTTAGATCCGACCCATCGCGCGTTGGGCCAATTCCCGCATTTGCGATGAGCACATCAATGGGACCGGCTTGTTCCGCTAATTGCCCCGCCGCCGCACGCATCGAATCCGCATCGCGTACATCAGACGGCAGGACGACTGCGTTGCTACCATGAGACTTAATAGCACGAGCGATTTCCGTGAGGGCTTCGGCGCGACGCGCCACCAAACCTAACCGGGCTCCTCTTCGTGCCAGCTCGACTGCGAGGGCGGCACCAATTCCCGAAGAGGCGCCAGTGATCATGACAACTTTATTCGACCAATAATTCACTCGTTCGTTTAGAGGCGGGCGTTGCCCGCCGTCTCAATATCAAGCGGGGCAGCGCCACGCTCTAAACAACCTGAAACTTGAAACTTCAGACCTGAACCACGACGGGCATGATCACTGGACGCGCACCTGTAAGCTTTTGTATGAATCGTTTCAACTCAACGCGTACGTGTTCCTTAAGCAAACTTTCATCGGCCAGCGTTTGTCGCGATGCGCCTGTTATGGCCGCGGTCACGACGCGTTGCGCATCCTTCAATGAGCCATTCGCCGAGTCAAATCCGCGCACACCTCGCGTTACGATTTCCGGTGGCGACTGAAGTTCGCCGGTCTGTCCGTTGATGGTCACAATCAACGTCACCATGCCCTCATAAGCCAACTGGCGGCGCTGGCGTATTGTCTCGCTCTGAATTTCTTCAAAACCAGACTCATCGATGAAAGTGCGACCGATTTCCCGTTTGCCAACAACCGCCGCGCGTTCGCCGTCAAGCTCCAGCACATCGCCGTTTTCTATCAGGACAATGTTTTCTTCAGCGTAGCCAAGGTGGTTCTTTACAAACTCCTTGTGCCTAAACAGCATGCGATACTCACCATGAATCGGCACCACAAACTTTGGCCGCACGGCTTCGGTCATGATGCGAATATCTTCCTGCGACGCGTGTCCGCTTACATGGACCAGCCGGCGCTTCTCTTCGATGATGTTGGCGCCGCGTTTATAGATCATACCAATCATTCGCGAGATCAAACGCTCATTGCCGGGGATGATGCGCGCCGAAAGCACAACCGTGTCGCCTTCATCAATCATCAAGCCCTTGTAACTCTGCGTTGCCATCTGCGACAGCGCCGCCCGTGCTTCCCCCTGCGACCCCGTCACCAAAAACACGATCTCGTTAGCGCGCATTTGTTTCGCTTCATTGAGCGAAACCAGCAAGCCTTCGTGGATGTCAAGGTAACCCAACCGATCGGAAATCTCGACGTTCTTCTGCATCGAGCGGCCCAGGACGCACACCTTGCGATTAAACTGCTGCGCAATGTCAATCACGATTTGCAGACGGTGTATTGAGGATGCAAAGGCGGCAACAATGATCCGTCCGCCTGCTTCGGCGAAGATTTCTTCGAACGCCGGAATAACAGCGCGCTCTGACGGCGTGCGCCCAGGCACGGTGGCATTTGTGGAGTCTGACAATAAAGCCAGCACGCCTTCCTGGCCGTAACGCCGGAACGATCGCAAATCAATCGGCTCCCCAATCACCGGCGTTTCATCGACCTTGTAGTCGCCCGTGTGAATAATCGTGCCCACTGGAGTTTTTATCGCGAGCGAAAAGCAATCGACGAGGGAATGGGAAACGCGGATGAACTCGACTGTGAATACGCCGATATCCACCACGTCGCGCGGTTCGACGCGATGCAGCAAAACGTCGCCCGTCAGCTCATGCTCTTCAAGTTTGCTTTCGGCCAGGCCGGCAGTGAAGTGCGAACAATAAACCGGAACATTAAACTTCTTGAGAAGGTAAGGCAGCGCGCCGAGGTGGTCCTCGTGACCATGCGTGAGCACTATCGCAGTTATGTGATCGCGATATTCTTCAAGAAAATCAAAGTTGGGAATGCAGACGTCAACGCCATAGGCGGTTTCTTCTGGAAAGCCCATACCCGCGTCGAGAATGAGCATCTCATCCTCATAACGCACAGCCATGCAATTCATTC
>JBDUCB010000117.1:0-10492 GCA_040003695.1 bacterium | reverse complement strand
AAACGAATCTTTCCCGACATAACGCGGATACTCGAAGAGTGTCCCAATCTGAACGTAACAGTCGCGCTTGGCATCGATGGATTGAAAGATCAGCACGAAAAGATTCGCCAGAAAACGGGCTCGTGGGACATCGCAATCGATACTGCGCGCCAACTTCAGACAATTAAAAAAGAATTTCCCAAACTCGACATACAAACGTGTACCTGTTTCATGAACTCCAACCAGGACACGATTTTCGAGTGGTACGACTTTCTGAAATACGATCTGCGGCCCGACAAAGTGAACTTCAACTACATTCGCCCGCCGTCAGCCGATCCAATCGAGCTTGATATCGATCATTCGCGTTATGCAAAGCTTGCAACCATGATTGACGACGATTCGCGGCACGCGGCGCTGAAGAACAATTACGGCGGCAGTGCCGGTTTCTTCAAAGCGGCCATCGATATCTACATGCACGGGTTGATCGCGAAGACGCAGGAGACGCAACAAGCGCAGATGACCTGTTATGCGGGCACGGCGGGCGGCGTTATTTATGATGAAGGCACCGTTTCGTCATGCGAGAATCTGGCGCCGATCGGAAACTTGCGCGAGTTTGATTGGAACTTTCAAAAGCTCTGGCTGTCGCCGGCGATGAAAGAGCGCAGAAAGAAGGCCGCCGACGGTTGCTTCTGCACACACGAATCGAACAGCTATTATCCGTCGCTGCCTTTCAATCCCGGCCACTTGATTCAAATCAAAAAGCTGGAAAAGGAAATGAAGAAGGCACGGAAAGAAATGGACCGCTTGCAGCCGGAGCCGGAGGGTGTGACGGCAAGAGCGTAGTGTTCGACAAACTTCAGTTTGTCGCTTGTTGCTTACACTAAAGCGAAAGAAAGAGGACAAACTAAAGTTTGTCCGACAATAAACATGTCACAGCGCATTCCTAAAATTCTGATCATCTCATCCGACACGGGCGGCGGACATCGTTCTGCTGCCGCGGCACTTGTTGCCGGCGTGCAGAAGTTTTTCGATGGTCAGTCGTATGCCGTGCGCGTGGTGAAAGCAGTTGAAGAGTCGCACGCGATTACTGAAAAGGGAGTGCGCGCTTACAACTGGCTGCTGCGTAATCGGCAGCACTGGATGAAATATCTCTATTGGCTCGTCAATCGATTTCGCCCGGAGACGCGCGAATTTTTCCAAAAGCGCTGCATTGGTTATGTCCTCGAGTTGTTCGAGCGCTGGTGCCCGCATGTAGTGGTGAGCGTTCACCCGTTAACGCAACATATCTTTGCGCGCGTATTGAAAGAATTGAAACTCGCCGATCGCATCCCGCTGGTTTCAGTGGTTACTGATCCTTATTACGGATTTTGGAAAGGCTGGGCTTGTGACGATGTCACGCTTTATCTGGTGGCAAGTGACGAAGCGCGGCGTCAGTTGATCGACTACGGCATCAGTCCCGAGCGTATCAAAATATCCGGCATGCCTGTCCATCCAAAGTTTGCTTACCCGGGCGAAGAAGCGGCGCAGGCAGCGCGCCAAGCGCTTGGCCTCGATCCGGAAAAATTCACTGTCTTCGTAAATGCCGGCTGGGAAGGTGGCGGCAACATCCCACAGATTTTCCGCGAGCTGGTGCGAGGTCAGTTGGAAGTCCAGGCCATCTTTCTGGCCGGTAAGAACGAGGCACTGAGGGCGAACGCGGAGTCGCTGGCCCGGGAGGCGTCGTTTCCCATTAAGGTGATCGGGTATTCAGAACACGTGGAACAGTTAATGGGCGCCGCGAACGTTATGATTTCCAAACTTGGCGGCCTGACCACCTTCGAAGCGTTAGCCTGCCGCCTCCCGATCATCGGCGACGCGATTACCGATCCAATGCCGCAGGAAGCAGCCACCGCCAGCCTGATCGTGAAACGCGGCGCGGGTATTTTGCTGCAACGAGCCGGCGACGTAGTTCCCGTCATTCGCCGCATGGTTGAGGACACGGCGCATTACTCCGCTTTGCGGGCCGCCACCATCGGTCTGGCCATTCCCAACGCCACTCGTCAAATTGTCGAAGAGATCACAGCGCTCATTCCCGGTTCAATCGACGCCGAGGAAGAAGTCGTCCTGGCCGAAGGAATGTCCGCCTGACGTAGTCCCCACCGATCAGAACAAGTAAACAATCCACTAAATCACACGAAGCAACACTAAATTATTTCGTGAACTTTCGTGTTAGTTCGTGGATCGCCTTTACCGGGGGGAGGAACGAAGCATATTCAATAGAGGATCCTGACCGGTTTGACTTGCGGTTTGACTGTTCCTGGTTTTCAGAGTTTAATTCCACGTCAACGAATCAAAATCACATCTCAAAATGAGCATTGCCCGCTTGCCACATGAGAAGCGGGCTTTTTAGGAGACTAATCCGCTTGTGAGTTTACTGTTGGAAGGGAAACGCGCCTTCATAACCGGAGGCACGCGTGGAATCGGCGCCGCTCTTTGTGAAGTCTTCGCGCGCGAAGGCGCCGATGTTGCCTTCAATTACAACGCCCGAGATGATCTGGCGACGCAAACAGTTGCGAACATCGAGAAGCATCAGCGACGTGCGCTCAGCTTCAAAATCTCAGTTACCGATCGCCTGGGCTTGAAAAAACTCACGCGCGAAATCGTCGGCCTGTGGGGTGGTATCGATATTCTTGTTAACAACGCGGCCATCAATCGCGGCGACAACTTTGCCACCACCACCGACCGCGCGTGGGACGAAGTGATTAATACAAACGTGGGTAGCCTGTTCGCTGTGACTAAGCCCATCTACAAACAGATGATCCGGCAACGGAAGGGAAGCATTCTCAACATCACTTCAATTGGCGCGCTGAGGGCCTTGCCAACCGCCGTGCACTATGCGACCTCGAAAGCGGCGATGATTGGATTTACAAAATGCTTATCGCGCGAGGCAGGGACGTTTGGTGTGAAGGTAAATGCGATTGCCGCTGGAATTTTTGATACTGAGTTGGCCCAGACACTCCCGCAAAGGTTGTTGGAGATGCATCATTTTTGGGCTTCTGCGGGACGCGCAGGTCGGCCTGAAGAGTTGGCGGAGTACGCGGCTTTCATGGTCAGTGATCGAAACAGTTTCATGAATGGCGAAGTGGTGATCGTGGATGGTGGGGCGATTACTTAAGCAGCGGGGGCAAGCCCCCTTCCTAACCTTGAGGTTGTCCAGTTGGATCAGTTTACTTGAATTGAGCGACTTTCAATGCAGAACTAAATTCTCAACTCAAAGCACCTCGGGTAGTTCCTAATTTGAAAAATCTCTGTACTGCCTTTGTGTTCTCCGTGTCTCTGTGGTGAGGCTTTGAGATCGTTATTCACCACAGAGACACAGAGGACACTGAGGACGCACAGAGGAAGCCGAAACCAGGAAACCTGCTATCTCAGGGTTAGGAAAGGGGCTTGCCGCCGCTTCTACCAAGCAGCTCTTCAATTTTCTTCTCAAGCTCCCTTAGCCTGCGCTGCATCTCGCCTAAACGTCTAAACGCTGCCGTTGAACGCAGCCAATCTTTGTTTTCGAACGCCGGAATTCCGGAAATTATTTTGCCAGGAGGCACATCATGACTGGTGGCGCTCTTCGCAGTTAGCACTACATCATCACCAATCGTCAGATGCCCGGCCACGCCCGCTTGTCCCGCCAAAATAACGCGGCTGCCAATATGCGAACTGCCCGCAAGTCCAACCTGAGCGCACAGCAAACTGTCTTCACCAACAGTGCACGAGTGCCCAATCTGCACCAGGTTGTCGACCTTCGTCCCTCTACCAATGCGTGATTCTCCAACTGAAGCACGATCGATTGTGGTGCCCGCTCCGATCTCGACATCATCTTCAATAACCACTCGACCAGTTTGCGGAATCTTCAACCAATGGCGTTCCTCGTCTTTCGCGTAACCGAATCCATCGCAACCCACTACTACATTGTTATGGATAATAACTCGCTCACCAATTTCGGAACGTTCGCGAATGACAACGCCAGAATGAATGACGGAACTTTTGCCAACAACTACATTCTCGTAAAGCGTAACGTTGGGATAAATGTGTACGCCGTCTGCGATTTGACATGATGGACCAATTACAACACCCGCGCCGATGCGCGCCGTTCCGGCCACGGTCGTTGAAGAATCGATCACAGCCGATTCATGAACCAGGGCGGCAAAGGTAGGCTCAGGATAAAACAAGCGCAGCGCACGCGTGTACGCAAGATACGGATCCTTCGTGCGCAGCACGGCGATAGCTCCATCGATGGGCGCGTCTTCACCAAGATAGACTGCCGCGGCGCGCGTAGTTCTTACTTTCGCCGTATAACGCGGGTTCGCAAGGAAACTGACTTCAGAAGGGCCGGCAGCGTCGAGACCGGCGGCGCCGGTTATCTCAAGGTCATTGAGATTTCCGTCGACGCGTGCGCCTGTCAGTTTTGCGAGTTCAGAAAGTTTCATAGGAAGAGTTTATCTCAGATGAATACTAGTACGCAGGCCCATCGCAAACTAACAGTTTGCATTACAGAAGCGAGCTTTACATTATCGAAACCGGATCGATCTCGACATTGACGGCGCGCAGATTGACTCCATTACTCCCAACGGCCTTAAGAGCTGCATCGATGACATCACGTAACTGCTGGCGCTTGCGACCCTTGATCAAAAGCTGCATGCGAAACTCATTCTTCAATCTTGCCAACGCCGCCGGCGCTGGACCCAGGACGCGAACGATACGCCCGGCATTGGCTACATCCAATTCTTTTCGCAGTTGCAAAGCATCGGATCTGACCTGATCGAGATTCGCGCCGTGGACCAACAACGATGCGAGGGCGACGAACGGAGGATAACTATGATTCTGTCGATGACGAATTTCTTCTTCATAAAAGCCAGCGTAGTCCTGGCCGCTCGCGTGCCGTAACGCATAGTGATAAGGATGATAAGTCTGAATTAAGACTTTCCCGGTGAGATCACCGCGCCCGGCGCGACCTGCAACCTGCGTTAGCAGTTGGAATGTTCTTTCGGCCGCGCGGAAGTCAGGTAGCGCCAGTCCCGCATCGACTGACACCACGCCAACCAGTGTAACGTTGGGAAAATCGTGACCTTTCGCAAGTATTTGAGTGCCCACCAGCATATCGATTTTTCCCTCACTGAACTCGAGCAGGGACTTCTCAAACGCATGCCGACGCGAGGTCGTGTCTCGATCGATGCGAGCGATTCGAATCGCAGGAAAAAGCGTTCGCAGTTTCTCCTCAATCTGCTGCGTGCCCTCGCCGACATAATATATGTACTTGCTCGCGCAGCTTGGACACTTCGCAGGCGCGGCTTCGCGATGGTTGCAGTAGTGACAGATTATTACGCGCTCGCTGCGATGGTACGTCAGCGTGACGTCACAATTTGGGCATTGAATGCTTTCACCACAAGAGCGGCACAGAACGAAGCTCGAGTAGCCGCGACGGTTCAGCAAGACGATTGATTGCTCGCCGCGACCGTGCGTGTCGTCGATCGCCTGCAATAGTTCATCGGAGAAAATAGCCGGTCGTTGCTGGCGGGCAAACACTGCGCGCATGTCGATGATTTCGGCGACTGCCAACGGTCGATGGCCCAGGCGATTTGGAAGCTGCAGGTATTTGTACTTGCCCAAGCTGGCATTATGAAATGACTCCAGTGAAGGAGTTGCGGAACCGAGAACGACGACGGCCGACTCCTTTTGCGCCCGCACAATGGCGGTATCGCGCGCGTTGTAGCGCGGCGAATCCTGCTGGCGATAAGTCGATTCGTGTTCTTCGTCGACAATCACCAGCCCCAGATTTTGAATCGGAGCGAATACTGCCGAGCGCGTGCCGATGACGATGCGCGCTGTGCCGTTGCGGACGCGCGTCCATTCATCAAAGCGCTCGCCTTTCGATAACGACGAATGAAAGATGGCGACTTGCTCGCCAAAATGCATACGCAGGCGCTGGGAGAAAACCGGCGTAAGCGCAATCTCGGGTACCAGCATCAGCGCCGAACGCCCGAGCTTGAGCGCCACTCGCATCGCCCGAATATAAACTTCTGTCTTGCCGCTACCAGTCACGCCATGCAGCAAAAACGGAGAGTAAGTGTGGTCGTTTAAGGATTGATTGATCTCTGCAATGACTTTCTGCTGGTCTTCGGTCAATACATAGTGTGTGACCGGTGCCAGCGGGGAATTGCCCAGCGGATCGCGATGAAGCCTCCGCTCGAAGATCTCGACAAAGTTTCTATTAGCCAGCGTTGTTACTGGCGATGGGCCAACATGTGCGCGTGCGAGCAAGTCAACAAATTTCAGTGACTCTTCGCCTTTGAGCGCCTCGATAACTTTTTGTTGCGCATTGGTAAGCTTCGGACTGTTGCCAGGTTCTGCAGCAGTCGGCGTTCGCGATAAGCGAACACGCCGCTCATATTTTGCGCGGACTGAATCTGCGCCAGATTGCTGTGCGATATTGATCAAACCCGCACGCTCAAGCGTGCGTGCGATCTTAGTTACTTCTTCGCTCTTCAACTTTTCGGTGGCCAAAGCCAGCGAAACGGTTCCCGCATTACTTAGCAGTTCCAGCAAACTTCTTCTAGTGTTCGCATCACTGTCTGGTGCGGACTTGTCCAGTTCAGCCTGACCTGCTTCGGTGATACTCAAAAGCTGTTCAACGCGCGGACTTACGCCTGGAGGCAAAGCGGCCTTGAGCACCTCGCCCCTCGGCGCGAGGTAGTAATCGGAAACCCAGCGGCTAAGTTCTAAAATTTCAGCAGTCACCAGCGGCGCCACGTCGAGAATCTCGCGTGCGTCCTTGATGTTTTCCTCTTTCAGACTGGTTCCGGATCGCAGTGTGGCGTGCAACGCAACGATGTAACCGGTGACAAGTTTTCTGCCAAAAGGAACAACAATTCTCGATCCCGGTAGGGCGATGGCCTGTAATGCCGAGGGAAGGCGATAAATGAAGGTTGTGAGTACGTGAACAGGCACGGCCACCTCGGCATATTGAAGAGGGGCCTCCGAAGAATGCTTTTCGCTTCCGGGTTGACGGTCTTGCGCCGGTGAAACTCTGCGAAGAGATTGGGATTGTGCCTGCACGCGTCAGAAGGTAGCGCGAAATTTGGATTTGCAAAAGCGGCGGCGAGTTTGTTACTGCGAGGCGCGTTTCGCAGTCGCTTCGAGATAGTCGCGCACCTTCTTGAGGTCCTGCCAGGTTTCCTGTTTCTTCGATGGATCGCGCAACAGATAGGCGGGATGAAAAGTAGGCATTACCTTGACGCCATGGTACTCCTGAAATTCTCCGCGCAGTTTTGTTATTCCTTGTCTGGTATTCAGCAAATTTCTCATCGCTGTATTTCCCATTACGACAATAACCTCTGGCTGGACCGCCGCAATTTCACGCAACAGAAACGGCTTGCACATTGTTGCCTCCTCTTCTGTTGGCGGACGATTGCCGGGCGGACGGCAACGATTTACGTTGCCAATCAAGACTTCTTCTCGTTTGAAACCGATGGCCTCAATAATTTTGGTTAGCAACTGGCCCGCTCGTCCCACAAACGGTCGAGCTTGCGCGTCTTCATCGGCGCCTGGCGCTTCGCCGACAAACATCAGGCGCGCGCGACGGTTACCTTCCGTGTGCACGATGTTGGTTCGGCCCTGATGAAGGGGACAGCGCGTGCAGTCGCCAATGTCAGCCCAAATGTCTTCGAAAGTTTCTGATGACTTTTCGAGTTTCTGAGCAGCGGGCGACAAGTCTCCGAACAAGGTATCTATAGGGGAAGTGAAAATCGTTGCAGGCAGCGTTCTAGGTTTCGGAGAACTCGCCGCTGTCACAGGTACGACCAGGGGCACTGGGGATTGCGACACCGAAGAACGCCTGGGAAGCGCCTCCTGAAATTTGTCTGGAGATGCGATCGAGGTCGCTTCGGAATTGGCTACCGTTGCAGCCTCAAGGATTTCCACGCCCAGCTCGTGCAGATAAGAAAAGTGCTCACGAACCTCGCCGATTAGTGAAAGAACTTCGTCCGAAGGTTGCGGGTTCTGCATTTTAGTTGGTTCAGTGAATTCTAAACCTAAGCTTTCTTCCGCCCGCTCACGAGTCGACGAAGCGAAGTAGGTTTGACTCGAGCACGCAAGCGCACCACCTCGTCGAGAATGATGTTGGCAACGTTAGTTTTCGGCATCAGCGGCACGTGCAAGGGAGCTTTTCTGTCGCGGCTGATCATGGTTACTTCGTTGGTAATAGTGTCAAACCCCACACCCTCGCGCGAAACGTCATTGGCGACAATCGCGTCCAGGTTTTTACGGCGTAGCTTTTCCCGCGCGTTGTCGAGAACATTCTCGGTCTCCGCCGCGAATCCGATAACCAGCAGGTCGTCTAGTTTCAGGCCTGCGACATCGCTGAGTATGTCTGCCGTTCGTTCGAGTTTGATTGTTACTCTGGAATTGGTCTTCTTAATTTTTTGAAGCGAGCGTTGGGTCGGTCGATAGTCTGCGACCGCTGCCGCACCAATAAAAATTGTAGCTGCAGATAACTGGTTCATGACCGACGCATGCATTTCAGCCGCTGAATAAGCTCGAATAATCTCAAGGTCCTGTGGGTTGGTTGCGGTGGTAGCGCCGGCGATAATAGTTACTCGCGCACCTCTTTTCTTCGCCGCCTGGGCAATTGCGAAGCCCATCCGGCCCGACGAATTGTTGGAAAGGAAGCGTACCGGATCAATCGCCTCGCGAGTCGCTCCAACCGTGACAAGAACGTGTTCGCCAACGAGATCCTGATTTAAACTTTCATTCGTCGTTTGCAAGATATCGAGGGCGGCAGCAACGATTCTATCTGGTTCGCTCAGGCGTCCAGGCCCGACCGTCCCGCAAGCCATTTCGCCGTCATCAGGTTCAATAAAATAGACGCCGTCTGCCTTGAGTTTTTCCACATTTCGGCGCGTAGCGGGATGTTGCCACATCGATGTGTTCATGGCTGGGGCAATTAGGACCGGAGCGGTTGAGGCTAGATAAGTGGAAGTCAGAAAATCATCCGCGATGCCGTTAGCGAATTTGCCGATGATATTGGCCGTGGCCGGAGCGATGACGAGCAGATCAACTGTTTGGGCGAACGTTATGTGGGCAATGGGATCGGGATTATCCGGTGCGTAGTCATCGACAATAACGTGGTCCCCGGAAAGCGCTCGAAACGTAAGAGGCTGAATAAACTCGCAGGCCCGTGCCGTCATGGCAACTCTGACGGAACAGCCGGATTTTTGCAGCCCGCGCAGCACTTCCGCAGCTTTGTAAGCCGCAATGCCGCCGCTGATTCCAAGGGCCACCTTCTTGCCTCGAAAGATGTCTTGTGAAGATTCGTGGGCCATAGTCAAGGTATTTAAATTAAAGATCAATGTAACATTGCTGAAACACTGGTGCAACGGAGGCCTCGTTGCGCCCTGATAGAATTCGTGCTATTCCAGGCATTCAACGACAGCGCGATCAAGAAGGATCCAATATGTGTACTAGACGACTGCTCAGTTTCGGCTTGGCCGGATTGTTTCTAATACTCTGTCTGTTCACCGCGGCATCTGCCCAAACATTTTACGAGGCTCCGGAATATGGACCGGTCGTGCGTGCCTATCTCGGCTACCTCAAGAATGAGCAGGAGGTCGTTGATGATCGCGTTAGCCGTCACGAAGTGACAGCGGCGTACTATCACCGGAATTCCAATAGGATCCGTGCACTGCGGCAAATGGCAATGCGCATAGCACGTGAGAGTCGGAATGATTATCTTCCTGAGTTGGAGGCGGTATCAGCCGATGAGTTTGGACTAATCTTTGAGAAGCCGCCCCATCTGAGCGCACTAAGGGTCGGTGAGGTCTTTCGCACCACTTTCCGCTACCTTGGCGTGGTGAGATCGGGAGAAGTTTTCTATGTCTTTGCTCGACTCGATCCGTATGAACAGTCGGAACTGATGGCGCGAGAGAGGTCTGGTGCAGAAGCTCAGAATTCGCTGGTCGAACCACAGCTTTCGCGTTCAAAAACCGTTACGCGCGCCCGCCGGGTAAGTACCCCCTAGGTCGGCAGTTTTCTTTGTGATTCGTATCGTGGTTGCCGGTGCACCCTGTACTTGATCTAATGGATTAAATCAATTCTCACTGTTCCGAGACAGCGCATGCCTAACGAGGCGGCGCATGCCTAACTTAACCAGAAAAGTCTGGACTCCGACAGCTTCACAGTGGTATCTTCCCGCCCTGGACAAAAAAGCACAATTTCGTGGCAAAGTTGCCTAAATGGCTGTTGACAGAGTGCCTTCAATCGTGTAATAACAGCCGAGTGTTAAAGTCCTTGCGGACGGCACTTTGAATTTTTGAAAGCGGTTTTCGGGACAAGGCGAAGACGGGAAACATAACCTGCGCCTTTGGAATTTTTTGGCCGTCACGGCACGCAATCAAGAATCTGTTTCACAATACGGGAGGAAAGTTAATGATTAGCAAAACTTGGAGCCGCAAACCTATCGCGGCCTGTGTGGCAGTGGCCATTCTGA
>JBDUCB010000158.1:0-3130 GCA_040003695.1 bacterium | reverse complement strand
GATCGCGCAAAGTTCTCGAGGGCAGCATACGCACTGTAAAGGCAGGTTTTGGTCGTAATGCCGTGGCTTTGCGTCTGAGCGGCGGGGAAGAGGTTCTTAGTGATCGTACCCTGGTTAGCAGGGTTGAACATCACAGCGATGGTCTTGAGGCACTGCTTGCCGATGGCGCGAACGCGCAGCATTTGTTACATCGGTTAGTGGCCCGTGGAGCTGCCGTTGAAAGGTTTGAAATGATCGAACCAAGCTTGCACGATATTTTTATCGAGAAGGTTACCGACGGGGTATGAATAAATTCCTTGCCATTTTGAAACGCGAGTATACCCAGCGCGTGCGCAGCAGGATGTTTATCCTCATGACGGTCCTTGGGCCCGTCGTTATTTCCTTATTTGGGATCGCGCCGGCCGTGATCTTCAGCATTAACGCAGGCGGAAACGCTAGAGTGGCTGTGGTCGACCAATCAGGCAAGATGTATTCGACCCTCTACAGTGCAGTACGGGAAGAAGCAGATGAGACAGATTCGACTGCCGCTTCGGTTGACCAAAAAACGCTAAATCAGAACACGAGCGAGCGCTTTCGGCGAATCGGTGAACAACAGCGAGAAATTCCAGAACTTCAGGAAGTAACCATTGGCGGCCGTTCTTTGAATGAAATCAAAGCCGACCTTGACCAGCGAGTACGGGCGAAGGAACTTGACGGGTACCTAATACTGCCGATAAATCTTATCGACAATGGCAAGGCCGAATTTCTTTCACGCAATACTGGCGACGTTTTCAGCAGGAGATTCCTGCAGCGGGCTTTGAGCCGGGCGGTGCGCGAACAGAGATTGATCGCGGCCAACATCAACGTAAAGACTGTCCAAGCTCTCTCTACGCCTGTTGAACTCGAAGCGATCAAGATTGGTGTTACCGGCGGCAAACGCGACTCTGGAGAAGGATTTGTTCTGGTGTTCGGGGTCGGCTTTGTTATGTATCTGACCATACTGCTCTATGGCCAGGTGATTTTGGGAGCGGTCATAGAAGAGAAGGAGACACGGATTGCTGAGATCCTATTTTCATCGGTGAAACCGTTTACCGTAATGATCGGAAAACTCATCGGAGTATCTCTCGTCGCCCTCACGCAATTGACGATCTGGGGATTGGCCTTAGTAGCTTTTACTCTCTACGGCGTGGGGACGCTTGCCACGCGCGGCGTGCCAGTGCAGATACCTACCATTCCTTTTAGTTACTTTGTTTATTTCGGATTGTTTTTTTTGATGGGCTATTTTATCTATGCCACGATCTACGCTCTAATTGGCTCAATGGTCACTAACGCTCAGGAAGGCGGCCAGTTGGCGATGCCGATCATATTGTTGTTGGTAATTGGCTTTTATCTGTTTCTGCCAGTCAGCCGCGGCCCGGATTCCTCGTTCGCCTTTTGGGTTTCGATGGTTCCATTCTTTTCACCGATGACAATGCCTGTACGAATCGTGGCGCAAACTCCTCCCTTTTGGCAGATCGCGTTGTCGTTGTTGGTGGGTTTCGGAACTGTTACCTTGCTAACGTGGCTGGCATCACGCATCTACCGGGTAGGCATGTTGTTGTCCGGAAAGAGAGCCACCATTCCCGAAGTTGTGCGTTGGGCGCGGCAACCGTGAAATGCATCGTTAAGTCAACCGCCGCAAATTCAAACCTCATAAATCCCGCGTCTTGAAATCAATCCAGCGCAACGACCGTCCCAGCGACGGCCAAATTGTGTCTGCTTAACGGGCACAATTTCCGTCACCCGACAATTTACGCCGGCGAATATCCCAAGAAGAGAAGCGTATCGCTCAGTTGTTTATACGGCATACCTCTTGACAAGAGGAGTACGCGATTGTCCCCCGAGATTCGTGAGAAAAAGGGCACAGATGACGCTGATCATAGTGATTATTTTCTTTTTCAATATCTATTCGCGCCTTGAAGCGCATTTCTAAAACTAGAATGTTACTTATTTCAATCTTAATCGCATTACCCGTGGCAATGGTCATCCATGAACTGGGACATCTTGTCGCTGCCAAAATCTGCAAAGTTCCGGCTTCGGAGTTGGGGTTAGGCTTTGGGCCGAAGCTTTTGGGTTTTCGAGTGGGCAGTATCCGGCTCAGTCTTCGCGTGCTTCCGCTTGGTTCTTTTGTGCGTCTCGACGGCACGGCGTTGAAAGAGAGATCAGTTCGGCAACAATTGTTTGTCCATCTTGGTGGGATCATATTCAATCTCATCGCGTGCTTTGCTACGTACGGAACCCTCTTTGGTTGGGTGAACCTCTTGATCGCCGCAGGTAATATGCTGCCGCTCTACCAGCACGATGGTTGGAAGTGTGGCCTGGTAATAATGCGTGACTTACTACAGCGGAAGAGCCAACCCGTTGAGCGCGCTTTTACCTTCTCAGGTGGTTTCGTGAGCGTAGCTATTATTGCCGCAATTATTCGAATCCTCAGTTGACACTAGGCCCGAACTTATCGGCTATGAGGCTCCTCATCCTCGCGGGGCAAAGTAACCGATGCGAGAGTGCGTCTCGTAGCTTGGATTTGTGGCCTCTACGCGAACGCGACGAAAACCACCGTCCCGAGTTCTGTTCAGGGGCGTATAATAAAGCGCATATTGGTGCCGCAGTTCCTCAGCCACCTCCGCGTAAGTTGCTTCTAAGGCCCCGAAACTGTGAGGCTTGAACAGCCGGCCACCGGTGGCAGCAGTCAGTTTTTCTAAAGTTTGCTCACTTTCATCCAACGCCCGCAGACCTAAGCGCAAGTCATCAATCTGCAACTTATTGAACCGTTGCGCCGCGTCGCTGCCTTTCATAAGAGAATCAAGGTCTGCGAGTTTTTCCGCGCGTGATATTTCCGTATTGCTGACAACGTAGACTGTAACCTGCGCTTCCAGCAACGCCCTGACCGCGTTTTCAAGTGTCGTGCCCCGGCCGCTGTCGATACCGTCAGTTAACACGATTACCGCGCGTCGTGAAGCAGTGGTTCCATACTGTTCGCGAGCTGCCAATAACAAAGCATCATTGAAGCGCGTAAACATTCCCGGGACGATTCTGTTCAAAGTGCGCTGCAACTGAAAGCGGCTTTTAGTCCAGTCCTGCAGCAATTGAACTGAATCGTCAAACTTGATCA
>JBDUCB010000373.1:0-10550 GCA_040003695.1 bacterium | reverse complement strand
TTGGCGGTGGCTGCGGAGTTTATGAAGGTACGATTGTGCGCGAGCGGGCGGTGCTTGCGGCGGGAACAATTCTTACCGGCTCAACTCCAGTTTACGATCTGGCGCGCGAAAGAATTTATCAACGCACACCTGAAGCACCGCTCGAGATACCCGCCGGAGCAGTCGTCGTTCCGGGCGCGCGTAGCCTGCGTAGCGAAGTGGGCCGCGCCTGGGGACTATCGCTTTACGCGCCGGTGATCGTGAAATATCGCGACGAAAAAACGGACGCGGCGGTGCAATTGGAAGACTACCTGCGGTGACTGATAACTGAAAAGCGATCCACGAACTCCCACGAACTAACTCGAACGACTAGCTGTCTTTCGCCGTGCCGCCTCGTATGAATTCGCACGTCGCTACGAATGGGTACTGGAAGTGAAGATGAGTAACTCATGTTGATGAAGTCCGGAAAAGAATTCCAGCCACCCGCATTTCTGCGCGGAATCGAAAGGAGCCCGATTCGTCAGATCACGGATCGTGCCGTACCAGGCGACATAAGTTTCGGCTTGGGCGAACCGGATCTGCCAACTCCAGATGTAATCCGCAGAGAAGCAATGCGCATCATTCAGGAAGAGCAGAACGGTTATACGCTGCAAGCCGGACTGCCGGCGTTGCGTGAACGTGTGGCTCAGGACTATCCCCACCTGAGTCTGTCGACCGACCAGGTAATCATCACTGCCGGCTCGCAGGAAGCGATGTATCTTGCGTTGCTGACGCTGGTCGAAGCGGGTGATGAGGTGTTGATTCCCAATCCCGGCTTTGTCGCATATCCGACGATTGCGCGCATGGCGGGAGGACTGCCAATATTCTATAGACTCCCAGCCAGCAAAGATTTCACTTTTGATTTGGATGATTTCAAACTTCACCTCAGCTCGAAAACGAAAGTCGTCGTTTGCACCAGTCCGTCTAATCCTACGGGTCGCACGTTGACGAATGATGAGTTGCGCGCGATGGCAGACGCTATTAAGGAAAGTGGCTCGAATGCGTTTGTTATCAGTGATGAAATCTATCGCGATCTTTACTACAACGTTGAACGGCCCGGTTCAATTTCGGAATTTTATCCACGAACGATCGTCATCAGTGGCCTTTCCAAGTCGATGAGCATGACTGGCTGGCGCCTTGGGTGGATACTCGGCGATGCAGCGTTGATAGCTGCCGCTCATCTACTCCATGGCTACGTAACAACCTGCGCTTCGACCATCTCGCAGAAGGCGGCGCTCGCTTCGTGGTCGGAGGAAGGAAAAGCGGCACGCGAGCATCATCGCCGCACGTTTGAGAGACGACGGGATCACCTGGTCGCGTTGATTCGAAACGAATGCGGCTTACATTGCGTTACACCTGACGGCGCTTTCTATACGATGGTTGATATCGCCCGATATGGCTCATCGATGGAAGTTGCAGAGGCGATGCTGGAGGCTGGCGTAGTGACTGTGCCCGGTAACGCTTTTGGCAGCGAAGGCGAAGGCTTCCTGCGCGTTTCGTTTTGTGCGGACTTGCCCGTGTTGACTGAGGGTGTAAGGCGGATGAAAGCCGCATTGAATGGATGGTCGAGAAGTTAGAAGTCATGACGCGGCTTTGCCGCCTTCCGTGCGGAAAGGCTTTGCCTTTCCGTAAACACTAATATTGAATTCGCAGGCTTCGCCTGCGCGCGAGGCGTAGTCTCGCGA
The DNA here is from genome assembly GCA_040003695.1 of bacterium. GTDB lineage: Bacteria > Acidobacteriota > Blastocatellia > Pyrinomonadales > Pyrinomonadaceae > PSRF01. The sequence goes on along the minus strand of JBDUCB010000373.1, from coordinate 8,847 downwards.
AGTTAATAATTGTTTGCTGGCCGGAAAGGCTGAGCCTTTCCGCACGGAAGGCGCCCAAGCCGCAAGTCGGTGCGCTTCTCGGCATTGATGCGGTCGCTTCGTAAAATTTCATGATCACAAAACTTCGCGTAGGAATTCTTGGCGCTACCGGCATGGTTGGACAACGCTTTGTCGAGTTACTGGAAAACCATCCACAATTTCAGATCACGGCGCTGGCTGCTTCCGATCGTTCCCAGGGCAAAACTTTTGCAGAAGCTTGCACGTGGCGTCTCGCCGGTGAGATGCCGCAGTCTGTGAAATCACTTTTGGTGCAGGCGCCGGAGCCGCCGCTCGATTGTGATCTCGTGTTTTCCAGTTTGCCCGGAGACATTGCACGAGAAACAGAAGGCGCGTTTGCCAAGGCCGGTTATCCAGTAATTAGTAATTCTTCAGCTTTTCGGATGGACCATGATGTGCCGTTGTTGGTACCGGAAGTAAACCCGGAACATTTAGCGCTACTCGAAGCGCAACAAAAATCTGATGACAGGCAACACGGATTCATTGTCACTAATCCAAATTGCTCGACGATCATGTTGGCGCTTGCCCTGGCACCATTGCACGAAAAATTCGGAGTTGAGAGCGTTGTGGCTACAACCATGCAAGCGCTGTCAGGTGCAGGTTATCCAGGCGTGGCGTCGCTAGCGATCAGCGACAACGTGTTGCCCTTCATCGACAGTGAAGAAGAAAAGATCGAAGAGGAGACTTTGAAGATTCTCGGCACGTTGAACGGCGAGACCATTAATGAGGCGCCGATGAAAGTCAGTGCCCAGTGTCATCGAGTTAATGTTTCCGACGGCCATCTTGCCGCAGTGCGTGTGAAGTTGAAAAATAGAGTGAAGATAGACGATGTGAAGCAGGCGTTTTCGTCATTCAATGCGTTGCCACAGCAACTGAAACTTCATTCGGCCCCGCAGAAGGTCATCATTGTGCGCGAAGAAAACGATCGCCCGCAGCCGCGCCTTGATCGCGACGCCGGGAACGGCATGAGCATAACTATTGGCCGCGTGCAGCCGGACAATGTGCTCGATTATCGTTTTGTAGTCCTAAGTCACAATACAATTCGCGGAGCTGCCGGTGCTGCCATCCTTAATGCCGAACTAATGCTGGCGATGGGGAAACTCAGATGAAAAAACCGATCATGTTCGTTGTGGTATTGGGATTCGCCTCATTCGGTTTTGCGCAAAAGCCACCTGCCGCGCCGGTGCTGCAATCTCTCGTCGACACTGAGCGTGCCTTTGCACGCACTTCGGAAGAGAAGGGGATTCGTCCTTCGTTCATGGAATTCATTGCCGAGGATGGAATTCTGTTCCGACCTGGTCCGGTCAAAGGCAAACAGTGGATGATCGATCACCCCCTGCCGCCATCAGACAAACATCCGCTACTGAGTTGGCAACCAGCCTTCGCCGAAGTGGCGCGCTCAGGGGATATGGGCTACACCACTGGACCATGGCAATACAAGGATGACGTTCACGACGCCAGGCCAGGTGCGTTTGGAAATTTCATAACTGTCTGGAAGAAACAAGCGGACGGTTCGTGGAAGTTTGCGGCCGATCTCGGGATTTCAAATCTCGAACCAGCGCAAGCCGTTGGCCAATGGCAACTGCCGGCGAATTATCGCGAACCACCAAAAGACGCGCGCATCGTTAACTTCGAATCAGAACGTACAGCGCTGCTCGCGCGTGAGCGTGATTTTTCAAATGCCTCCGCAAAAGCTGGAGCACGACAAGCTTTCCGTTCATTCGCAGCGGAGAATGTTCGCGTGTTCAGAGAAGAGAAGTTTCCTTTTGTGGGCAGGGCGGCCGCATCTGAAGTTTTCTCCACACTGCCAGGCGCGTGGACATGGCAACCGGCCTTTGCAGATGTTTCGAGCTCAGGCGATCTCGGCTACACCTATGGCACTTACAACCTGAACGGCGGAGATTCGAAGAAGGTCGCAGAGAAGGGAAACTACCTGCGCATTTGGAAGAAGCAGCGCGCTGTATGGCAAGTCGTCATCGATGTTGCCACTCCACTCCCGCCGGAACCAAAACCAAGCTAGGCCGCGACAGATCAAGACTGAATTCGTTCAACCGATTTTTCTTGCTCACCTTTGACGGCATCGCGTATCGCTCCGATTATTCCCAGCGCGTCGACTCGGCCTTTCACAAGGTAGTTCTCTGCGCCCAATTTCATAGCATCGGTTGCGACCGTGCAATCGTCTGTTCCGGTCAGGACCACGATAGGTACGCCTGCGTCCTCCTCGAGAAGCAGTAGAAGGGTTTCCAAGCCCTCGGAGTCTGGAAGAGACAAGTCCAACAACACGACATCTATGTCGCCAGCACGCATTCGTTCAATACCCTCGGAAACCAGGCCAGCGTGGGAGACTTCGATCTTCGAGCGCTGAAGAGTCTTCGTTGCGCCCTCCAAAAGCGCGGCTTCAATTACTATGGCTTCACCCGGGTTGTCTTCTATCAATAGTACCTTGGTGGTATTCGCAGCCAGTGGTTCAACAGGGAGACGGGGAATGTCGTTAGATTGATGTCCTTAAGAGCTATCAATCGAAGAGTGTTACGCATTTGCGCTGGAGTGAAAGGCTTGGGGATGAACGCCATTGCGCCTGGCCCAAAGCCACCCGACAGCACCTTCAAATCAACTGAAGAGATCATCATAAGGACCGGTATGCGGCTCAATCGTTTCTCGGTCTGCATTTGACGAAGCAGATCTGAGCCTTCCATATGCGGCATCTGCATGTCGAGAATGATGGCTCGGAAGTTCGAGTCGTTGTGAAGAATTTTGAACGCTTGGAGCCCATCCTGAGCGGTTACGACTTCGTAGCCTTCGCTCTCAACCAACGTTTGGCCAATGTAACATATTGCCAACTTTGAGTTGAGTTTTGAAGGTGAGCGCGTGCGCATTGGCAGCATTGGTGGACCAGGCGGTTCTGCCGGCACTTACAAACATTCGCACATCGAATTCTATCGCGGCAACACTGGCCTGCCATCGGCGGCCACACGCATCTTTTTGCGAATCGATCCTGCTACCGTGTTTGACATAACTCGGGAAGCGCTTGCCAGAGCCGGCGTTTCGCAAGCCGATCGCGGCGGATTCTAAACACAATAAGAAGATTATTATTGATTAGAAAAAAAGAGGTGGCGGATCGGATTCCGCCACCTGGTAAAGTTGCGTGGAAAACCACGAAACCAAAAGTTGAGACTAGAAGTCAAACCGCAGCGCCAGTTGAATCACGCGCGGATTGCTCGGAAACACCCGGTCAGCATGATTGAAGGTTGCCAGTCCGGGATTAGCAAGACTGAGGTTGGCACCCGTTACCGTGTTTACCTGCCCAACCGCCGTTGTCGTAACCGGCTGAATATCATTGGGTGAACCCGGGATGTATTGTGGGTGGTTAAAGGCATTGAAGAGGTCAGCGCGGAGTTGAATCCGGCGCGTTTCTCCGATGCGGAAGTTTTTGAAAATAGAAAAGTCGAGGTTGTTGATTCCCGGTAACGGCATGGTGTTGCGCGCCGAGTTAGAAAGGGCTCCCAGTCCGGCACGGATGTATTCCGCGTTTGGATTGTCGGCCAGATAGCCGACTATCTGCCCGGCGGTGTTAGAGAGAGCCGTCACGGTGCTGCCGGTGCCGCGCACGCCGGCCGGATTCCTGATCGTCCGGTCCGCAGCGGCATCGCCATTCAGGTTCGAGTCGATACCTGAAAGCACTGTCGCTCGCTCGCCAGATTCGGCTGTGTACGTGCCGGCGAAGTTGAACCCACCGAGCAGCGTTCGAGTGAGCCCGTTGCTCTTTTTAAAGAACGGCAGCTCATAAATGAACGACGTCACGAAACGGTGACGATGATCAAGTGCCGAATCAGCCCTGTCAGCCCGCAGGTTCTGAAAGTCTTCCACGCGCCGTGGACTGAGTACCGTGGTGTTGACCTCAGCCGTGGTGTCATCGATGAGATGACTCCACGTGTAAGCCGCAGTCAACAGAAACCCGTTGTTGAAGCGACGGATTAGCTGCGCGGAAGCACCGTGGTAGCTTGAGTTGCCGTTTGAAAGGAAGCCAACGATACTGCCGGGATTAGTGAACCCGGCGTTGAAATATCGCGGCACAAAGTTAGAGCGCGCGTTGATGTCGGTCAGGGTCAGCGTCAACGCATCGAGCTCCGCTTGCGACGGTCGCGAAAAGAAGGTTGGCAGACCAGAGAACCCGCCACCCACCTTGTTCTGGCGATTGATGCGGTTTTGAGTTAAAAGGTGGACGCCGCGCGTGCCTAGATAGCGTGCCTCGAACACCCAGTTTTGACCGAACTGCCGTTGGAAGCTCCCCGTCCACGTCAACGAGTAAGGCACTTGCTGATCGTCGATGAAAGCGCTTGTGCCTGCGCGGGCTGAGGCAGCATCGTCAGCAGCCGGTATGAGCACGTTCGGGATACCACCATTTGCCAGATAATTCGGCGTGTAGGGGGGCCCGGTCGTGTCGATAGTCTGCTGTGCCTGCGGCGGTAGCGACAGGATGTAAAGGTTGTCGAAGATGTAATCGTACGCCATCGAGAAACCGGCACGCAGCGAACTCCTGCCGCCGTTTCCAAAGACACGTCCGAGTAACCCTTCCTTGTACTCCGGTGACCAGGCAAAACCTACCTTTGGTCCAAAGTTCCTTTTCTGAGCGATTGGTGCGTGGAACTCAATAAGGCCCGGAACGTTTGCAATCGCGTTGAGCGCTTGAAGTTGAGTTCCCTTCGGTGGTTCCTGATAGGAATAGCTAACACCCAGATTCAACGTCAAGTTCGGACGGATGCGCCAGTCGTCCTGCACAAATCCATACAGAATCTTCTGCGTACCATAGTAGACCGCGTCACCAACGCTGCGCTGCGCGGTATTGTCTGGTGTTACATCGTAAAAGAAGAACTGCGACTCGGAATACTGATAGTCGCCGCGCGAACGTTGCGTGAACGTTTGCGGAGAGATGACCTGCCGAAAGTCGCCGCCAAACTTAAACGAGTGGTTGCCCAATAGATAAGACACGTTATCTACCACCTGATAATTGTTTTCGATACCGGTCTGCGGATAGTTGCCGTTGGGACCAATGTCCACGCCCAGATCCAGCAGTCCGATGTTCGGGAAGGTGGTGTCCGTCAAACCCGGGAAGCGGAACTTCGTCGTAACCGGGAAAGACGTATCCGTACGACGATAGGCAAGCCGAGTCTCGTTCGTCAGATTGGAAGTGAACGTGTGAAGCAACGTATAGGAGAACAAGCGCTGCTTGTTAGGTACTGGCTCGTTGAAAATCGGCAGTCCGGCAAGGCCGACACCGTAGTTGTCAGTCCAGTTGTAGCGCGCATGGTGTTGCGTCTTCGAACTCTGCGTAAAGTCGAGGTTGAGTACGAAGTTGTTCTGCTTATTGAACTGAGGCTGCGGCGGCAACTCGATGGTACCGACTGGAAGCTGGAGCACACCAGCCGGACACTGGCCATTTGCATCAGGTTGAACGCTGCAGAAATTGATGAGGCCCGAGTTGTTGACTGCGGCCACTGGTACGAACTGGCGGTAGACACCGAGGTTCGTGGCAGACACTCCGGGCGTCGCTGCGACTGTTGCCAACGCTCCTGCTGTCAGCGCAGTGATACCCGCGGGAGCCGCACCAAACCCGACCTGCAACCGTTCGTAAGAAGTGAAGAAGAAGAGTTTATTCTTACCACTCCAGGTTGATGGACCACCTTCGCCGAACTTCGGCAGGAGGACCGGTCCGCCAAGATTGGCGCCGCCACGGAAGAAATCAAAGCGCGGCAGGAATTGCGTTCCGGGAACATTTCGCTCGCGCACAAAGCCATCCGCTATTTGCCGAGCGTCAAGCGCGTTCAGGAAACGATTCCTGATGAAGCCATAGCCGGTACCGTGGTAGTCGTTCGTCCCGGACTTAGTAACGGTTATGAACTGTCCGCCAGTAGAGCGCGCGAACTCCGCCGAGAATTGGTTCTGTAGAAGTGAGAACTCCTGGACCACTTCGGGTGAGACATAAACTGCCGGACCGGTGACGGACTTGTCATTGTTGTCGACGCCATCGATCATGAAATTGTTGTTGCGTGGACGTTGGCCGCCGACCGAGCCGCCAGACCCCACCCCGACACCACCGGAACTGGAAACATTTGGGGCAATCAAGGCGAGGTTGTTTACGCCACCGCCAAATGCGCCGCCCACGTTGGTTTGTGCCAGTTCGACTACCTGTCGTTCGCTAAAGCTTTTGGACAGATTGGTCGTGGTCGTATCGACGAGTTCAGTGCCGCCTGAAGTGACGACCACTGTTTCACCCACAGCGCCAACTGTTAGTTGCGCCGGTAGGTCAGTAACCTGATTCAAATTCACGCGCACTTCGGTAAGAGTCAGCGTCTTGAAGTTTGGCGCTTCAACCGTGACTGTGTAGTCGTCACCGACTAACAGGTTATTGAATTCGAACTGACCCGTACCAGTGGTCTGTGTGGTGTTTGAATTATTGGTTGATTTCTTTGTAATGGTCACCTTGGCGTTCTGTACCACAGCGCCATTCGGGTCGGTGACCGTGCCGCGCATGGTACCGGTAGTAACCTGCGCCTGGGCCACAAATACACAGCCTAAGGCGAAGATGATCGCCGCGAAAAACCGTGTGAGTTTGCGAGAAGTTTGCATGGTAGTCTCCTTGTTAACGTAAAAACTCTTTTCCCTTGGGGAGGTACTCGTGCGTTTTGGATTTCAAAAAACCCTTAACAACTAAAGCTGCATTTCTAACCAGCGACGCCCAAATTTTGCGGTTAATTTCAATTCAAAAATTCGGACAGCCACTGGTGCAGGTTAAAGCTGACGCACGCTGCGACGGTGCAATGGTCGTGCCCGTGTGGCCGCACACGCATCCGGCCAGTTCGTCACACGCCTGGGCCTTCTCATGCTGAGCGCGCAAATGTGCGCCTTGCCAAAATTGGATTCGCGCGAGAAATGATTGCCGTTTCTGCATGCAATGCTGCTGTTGCGGTGCAACGCTACAAGCAGAAGCTTCCGGATTTTCGTAGAGTTACTATTCGAGTCATACCGGTGGGTGTGCTGTTGGTGATCTGCGGCGGAAGCACGCACGCGCGATTGCTTTGCAAGGGAGTCAAAGAAAAAAATTACCCAGCCCTACGAGCGAGCTGGGTAACGCAAAACCTATGGAAGCGGAGTTAACCGGCGGTTACTGACTGAGACTGGTTTTGTTCGATCTCGGTTCCGTCACTGTCGTCGACGCGCAGCGCTGCTCCGAAACCGTCAAGGCTGATGTTGTAGTGCTTGATCTTGGAGTTGAGGGTAGTAACCTTCAGGTTCAGCAACTGTGCGGCCTGCCTTTGATGCCCGGCGGTTTGCAACAGCGCGCATCTAATAAGGTCAATTTCAAAGCGACTGACTTCCGCATAAAAATCAACGCCGGCGCCCAGACTGCGCACCTCTACTTCGCGAATAGACTGCACTTCGCGCAGCAATCTGATGGCCAGTTGTTTCACCGTTGTGATCTTATGTCGTGAAGAGGTGAGCGCGCTGTCGCTGTTTCCGGGCAAAAGTTCCAGCCCGTCGTTTCTCCAGGTTGAGAGTGAGTTCATGTCATCCTCCAGTATCACAATTCGTCAGAATAAGTTCGACGCGACAACTTATATGTGCGACCGGAGCGCCTCCGTAAGTTTTTGTGACGGACAGGCAGTCGCGTGTGACTAGTGGGCTTAAAGAACGGGCAACACACTCAAGGAAGTTTTCCCAGGGCTTCCTGCAGCTTGTCCCGGTGGTTACGGGAAAGCATTAGTTGCGTACCATCGTGCAGGATGATCCTGTATTCGCCGTGAAACCAGGGTTGTAGTTCCTGAATTCGATCCAGACGAACGATCGACGATCGATGGATGCGCACAAACTTCTTTGGATCGAGCTGCGCTTCCAGACTGCTGATAGTCTCGCGCAACAGATGCGATTTCTTTCCGCTGTGTACCGAGACGTAGTTTCCCTCGGCTTCGATCCAGTCGATTTCACCAGTCTCTAAGAAATAGATTCGTCCCGCTGACTTGATCACCAGCCGTTCCAAATAGTTGTTGCCGGCTTTCAACGCTTCGAGCAAAGCCAGGATGCGCTGGTCCACACCGCCGTCTTTGTCCTTAAGAATGTGCGCCTTGGCCCGCCGCCAGGCTTCGTCGAAGCGTTCCTGATCAAAAGGTTTGAGCAGATAATCGAGCGCGTTCACCTCAAACGCGCGAACCGCATACTGGTCGTAGGCAGTAACAAAAATGACATTTGGGACTTCTTCTTTTCCGAGAGCGGAAAGTACTTCGAAGCCACCCAATTCGGGCATCTGGACATCGAGGAACAGCAGATCAGGAGAGTGTTCGCGAATAGCCTCCAGTGCCTCGCGCCCATTACCAGACTCGCCGACGATTGTCGCCTGCGGATCGCTTTGCAGCATCTCGCGCAGCATCTCGCGCGCCAGTGGCTCGTCGTCCACCAACAGCACTCGGATCATGGGAGAGTCCGTCATGGTCTGATTGCCTCGAAGCGGGGGTCCCCAACGGGCCAGCCCGCAGGGTGTCAAATCTCTCGTCCAAGCACAGACGGCATGTTCTGCTTACACCGCGGCCTCGTGATATCTGGCAAAAAAGCACGCTGTTTCCTGAGGGGCTAGAAGGCTGGGAACTTAAACGGCTTTGGTGCTGCCCGCGGCGGAGCCATCTTTATGAAAGGGTATTTCCAGAGTCACTACCAACCCGCCGTCGGGGTGGTCGCTTAGATCGAAGAGATGCGCTGCGCCGTATAACCGTTCCAGCCGCATTTCGGTATTAGCCAGCC
>JBDUCB010000172.1:0-3146 GCA_040003695.1 bacterium | reverse complement strand
TCAGTTAGCTCGGCTGCGCTCGCGTACTCGTCAATGGCAGCTTTGGCCCAATTAGTGCGTGTTAGCCGGGTGATTCATCGTGTACGTGGCGGCGGCTGGTGCTGGCGTGAACCTAAGACTAAAAACAGTAATCGCCGGGTAGTCTTCCCCAACTGGCTATCCACGATGCTTTCCGATCATCGGAAGAGGCAGCTTGAACAAAAAATGAAACTTGGCCCACGATGGAATGACAACGATCTGGTTTTCTGTACGAAGTTTGGCGCGCCAATTCACCATTGCGCTTTGACGAAAGAGTTTAAGTCTGTACTGATCGCAGCAAAGCTACCTTGCGAGATCCGCCAATATGATTTACGACACTCGTTCGTAACTAATTCGTTGGTCGCGGGCGTGGACGCTAAGACGGTCAGCCAGGAAGCGGGCCACGCGTGCGTGGCGTTCACACTTGACCACTACGGCAGCGTTCTCGAGGAAATGCACGTAACGGCCAGTGACAAACGAGAGCAGCTATTCAAGTCGCGAGCAGTAAACCCGTGAGGTCGAGATCATGCGCGCAATATGCGTCCCTACGATGAAAAAACACAGGTTTTATTAGGAAATTTGAGGGATAATTCAAATCAAGCATTTGTCCAACCTGCGTAAATGTGGTATTCAGAAACTACTCTGTCGCAATGGAGAAAAATGTCACGCTAGCCGACGCGGACATACGTGTCAAGACAGTCGTGTTTCGGCATGGATCAAATGTACGTCAGTCTTGTCCGCGATCAACAGCATTTGATAAGAAACCATTGAATGAGCCATCGAAGATGGCGGCACAGTAGTAGCCCCGGGCGTAAGCCCGGGGTACAGTATCTTTAAAAAGTCGAGAGCCCTCGAAGAGGGCGGCAGAAATTTCTATCGCCCCTTCGGGGCTCAAAAGGCATTTTTCTAGAGTTATCCCCGGGCTCACGCCCGGGGCTACTTTATTCCGCCCGCTAACGCGGGCTCCGAAATTTCACTGATGCCACAAAAGGTTCGTAAAGCAGTTTTCCCTGCCGCTGGTCTGGGCACGCGCTTTCTTCCGGCAACCAAGGCTTCGCCGAAAGAGATGTTGCCGCTCGTCGACAAACCGTTAATTCAGTACGTCGTGGAAGAAGCAGTTTCATCCGGAATTGAATCGGTCATCATCGTCACGGGCCGGGGCAAGGCGAACATCGAAGATCATTTCGACGTTTCGTTTGAGCTGGAAAAACTTCTGGAAGAGCGCGGTAAGACTGAAGAGCTAAAAGCGATGCGCGCGATTTCCGAGATGGCGCGCGTCAGTTATGTGCGGCAACAGGAGGCGCTCGGTTTGGGCCACGCCGTGCTGCAGGCGCGCGACCTGGTGGGCAACGAGCCGTTCGCCGTGATGCTAAGCGACGACATCATTGATTCAGAAGAACCGGCATTGAAGCAACTGCTGAACGTTTATGAAAAGTATGATGCACCGGTGTTGGCAGTTTTTCAGGTCGAGGGAGAAGCAATTTCACGTTTTGGCGTTATCGACGGCGAGCAAGTCGAAAATGGCGTCTACAAGATCAAGGACATGGTTGAGAAGCCTCCGTTTGCTGAGGCGCCATCGGATCTTGCCATCATCGGACGTTATGTTTTGACGCCGGATATTTTTGACGAAATTGAGAAAACAACGCCGGGCGCCATCGGTGAAATTCAGATTACTGACGCAATGCGCTCACTGCTAAAGAAGCGTCCGTTTTATGCGGTGCGTTTCCAGGGCACGCGTTACGATGCTGGAGATAAGCTGGGCTTCCTGATTGCGACAGTTGAGCTTGCGTTGAAACATGAAGACCTGGCGCCCGATTTTAGAAACTATTTGCAGTCGCTAAAGTTCTGAACGACTGGATCAATTATCCACAGATTACGCAGATTACACAGATTCAGAAAGAGACAGCAAGAAGCAGAAGGCAGTAAGCCGAACGCAGAAAGCAGATAGCAGTAGGAGGAAGATCTTTAGACTTCCAGCCGCAATTCTTTGGGGTTGCTGTTTTACATCTGCGTAATCTGTGTAATCTGCGGACAATCAGTTCAATAACATGCCTGATCAAAAACCATTCTCCGGTCGCGCAGCCATCGTCACCGGCGCTACACGCGGTATCGGCCGCGCCATCGCCCTTGAGCTCGCGCGCCACGGCGCTGACGTCGCATTCAATTATGCGAAGAGCGCTGAAGCCGCAGACTCGTTGACCAAAGAACTCGAAGCGCTGGGCGTACGCTCGCTTGCAACGCAATGCGATGTAGCAAACACCTATGCAGCCGCCGAGATGGTGAAACAAGTTAAGGAAACTTTCGGGCGCATCGACTTCCTCGTCAACAATGCCGGTATTACGCGCGACAATCTCATCCTGCGCATGAAGGAATCCGATTGGGATGAGGTGATGGACACAAATCTCAAAGGCGCCTGGAACTTTTCGAAGGCAGCACTGAGAACAATGCTGCGGCAGGACCAGGGCGGATCGATTCTCAACATCTCCTCAATCAGCGGTGAAGTGGGAATGCCCGGACAGTCAAACTACTCGGCCTCAAAAGCCGGAATGGTGGGTCTCACGAAAGCACTCGCGAAAGAAGTCGCGAGCAGGAAAGTCACAGTAAACGCGCTAGCGCTCGGCATGGTCGCAACCGACATGGCCGGGGCGCTGGATGAAAACTACCGCACGAAAATCATCAAGCAAATCCCCCTCGGCCGCTTTGCCGAAGCAGATGAAATAGCTCGCATCGCGTGCTTCCTGCTCTCGGACGACGCGCGCTACATTACAGGTCAGGTTATACAGGTGGACGGCGGCCTGGCAATCTGATGTGACTTCAACGGGACTGACTATTGCAAAAAGAGTTCTGGCCGCGGATGAACGCAGATGAACGCGGATTAGGCAAACACTAAGAAATGCAATAGTCGATTGTTGTTAAGCTTCTTTTTATCCGCGTCAGTTCGCGTTAATCCGCGGCTAATCTAAATTCGGGGCTACTTTCAACATGAACAATGATTGGCCCAATCTTCGTTTCGCCGAATGGCAAGACACTCTTGCGACGTTGCACATGTGGACGCAGGTGGTCGGCAAGATCCGCCTCAAGCAAACGCCGCTGGTGAATCATTGGTGGAATGTGCCGCTCTATGTATC
>JBDUCB010000017.1:0-10602 GCA_040003695.1 bacterium | reverse complement strand
AACGGGCGGAGGTGCTGACGTGGCAATCGAAGCGCTAGGAACACAGCAGACTTTTGAGAGCGCGTTGCGTAGCCTGCGACCGGGTGGAACGCTCTCTAGCCTGGGCGTTTACTCCGGCAAGCTGCAAATTCCGTATGAAGCCTTCGCGGCCGGCCTCGGCGATCAGCGCATCGTGACGACGCTGTGTCCTGGAGGTAAGGAACGCATGCGGAGACTAATGGAAGTGGTCAAGCATGGTCGCGTTGATTTTACTCCGCTGCTGACACACACTTTTGCGCTGGAGAAAATTTCCGAAGCTTATGAGTTGTTCGGCGAGCGCTCGGACGGTGTCTTGAAGGTGGCGATCAAGCCTTAAAAGGAATAGGTGGACCTTCCTTGACCTGAGGAATATCGCCAAGTTATTCGTGGATTAATCCCCAGCTTGTTCCTCTTGTCTCAACCAAAAGGCCTTGTTTGCGTTCGGCACAGTCGTTGCTCAACCACTCTGCGGAGGACCACCTAAACCCGGAAACGCTTATGGCTATCAAACGGATTCTATGTCCCACAGATCTTACGGCCGAATCGGACGAAGCACTGCGTTATGCGCTGGCGTTGGCGCGTGCTTACGACGCTAAGTTGATTGCCTTTCATTGCGAACGCGCAAACAGTGATCCTGAACGTCTGCAGAGCGAGATAAAGGCATCATTCGAGCAGTCTCTCTTCCAGTATCTCGGTCCCGCTGAACTGGCGGCGATCGATTGGCAACGAGTTGTGGAACGAGGCAACGACCCCGGCACCGCAATCGCCGATTATGCTGCTGGCCACCAGGTTGATTTGATCGTGATGCGCTCCCGTCGCCGGCCGCACCGGGCGGCGCTGCTTGGTTCCACAGCCGAAGCCGTTTGCCGCAGTGCTCCTTGTCCTGTGCTCGTAATGCATAGCGACGAGCGCGACTGGGTGAACGATGCGAGCCACAAAATAACATTGAAACGCATCCTCGTTGCTTACGATTTCTCAGACTACTCAGAGTTGGCACTGAAGCAAGGACTGTCGTTCGCCCAGGAGTATCAAGCTGAACTTCATCTACTGCATGTGCTGCCACCCGCCTCGCTCGAGCAGTCTGAAGTCTCCTGGTTCCCACTCGGCAAGGAAAATGCTTATCACAAGTCAGCTCGTCGCTTGCAAAACATAGTGCCGGCTGAAGCGCATCTTTGGTGTGACATCAAGCACTCCGTCTGCGAAGGACAAGCCTATCGCGAGATTCTCAATTACGCAGAAAGAAATGCGATTGATCTGATTTGCATTGGCGCGCACGGGGCTGGGTTCGCCAGCCGCGCTCTGTTCGGCTCAAACGTCGATCGCGTGCTGCGGCAAGCACCTTGTCCAGTGCTCGTAACGCGCCCGCTAAAACCGGCGATGACATTGCCAGTGAAAGCTGAAGCACGAGCTGCGATTGCGTTCTGAGATATGACCGGTTGATTCACTAACCTCTACCAAAGAAAAACCCGCGTAACACTTCTGTTGCGCGGGTTAGTTAATTCAACCTTAACTGTCTATGACGTTGCGTTAGGGCTTCTTTTTGTCGTCCTTCTTGCTTCCCTGGTTGTTGTTGCTCGGCGGCGGCCTTTCGCCTTTTGGTTGAACGACGACTTTGTTGTCCTCTTTCGGCGGGCGCTTGTCGCCGCCCTTTTGGGCAAAGACAGCACTGCCACCGGCGAGTATCAACCCACCAATCATCGCAGCCAGGAATTTTTGTTTTAAGTCGAACATCTAATTTCCGTCCTCCTCATGAACTTCTTAAGCGCGCATGGGAGGGAGAAGAGACGCGCCGCCCGTCATCGAGCAAGAAGGGTGCCAGAATTCGAATCCGCAAATTCTTATCTGGACTCGACATTCAACGAACCGCTGACGCACCGTATCGCACCGCGTCGCACCGTATCGTGCAGGCAAAACTCTGCACTTTCCTGCCCATCTTGGGATTAACGATGGACTGTCACGCTGAGCGTGCCAACGTTTCCGCTGCTGTCAAAGGCTCTCAAGCTGACGGTGTGTTCGCCACGCACAACCGGAAAGGGTACCGAGTAACGTTCGTGTCCGCTATCAGCGATGCCATCGTCGGGAAACACCGGATTCCACGGGCCGCCGTCAATACTAAAGTCAGCTCTCTTGATTTTGCCCGTTGCATCATCAACATCGAAAGCTGTTCCTACACCGGTAGGACCTGGTTGTCCGGCAACGCCACGTACAACTGGCGGCGTGTTATCAACGTCAACTGGTTCGCTCAAACGCTCGCCGCTGAGTGCTTCTCCCGCCGGATTATCCGGCGCGTCCGAGGCGATGATCTTAATGATGTAGCGACCATCCGCCAGTGTTGCTCCGTCGATAGTATAAAAATTGTCGCGCAAATTATCTTTGAGAAGCCGAAACGTCGTTTCATTCAGCGCCCGATAGTAAATAGCATATTCGAGAGTATCACCATTTCGATCTTCGGCCTGCCATTGAAACGAACGGGCCCCCCGTTGAAAGATGCGGCGCGGCGGCACCTGGGCCACGGCTCCGAACAGGGACGGATCGAGTCCTGAAGACTCGATGTTGGGGTCGACCTGGATCTGAGCTCCCGGTTGCAGGCCAACTCCGAAAGGCAATGAAGTGACCGATAAAACTTCGGGCGCGACATTTCTCGGCAGGTAAGCCAGGGTCGCATCTTCCATCCAAGCGGGACCGCCCGTACCAGTGCTACGCAGTGTGGCCCGCCATTGGATGAACCGGGCACGCGGGCTGGTCACTTGACTCCCGTCAGCGTTGCGATACGCAGTGCTCCATTCACTCCAGGTTGCATCGGGCCGTTCGCCGTTTCCGCTGCGCGTCTGCAATTCCACGTTGCCGGCGCCACGCCACCAGATGCGTCCCCACGATGCGGTCAGTTTTGCGTCGCGTACTGCCGATTCATAAGAGCCGTCGGCCACTGTGTCTCGGCCGAAACGAAACAACTTTCCCTGATTGCTCGAGGCTGCATATACCTGGCCGGCCCTCACTAAAAACGACGATATCTGGCCTTCGCTCGACTGCAAGAGAAGAGTGTCGCGGCCGTCATTGGTAACAGAATAGATTCGTCCTTTGTCGGCCGTACCAATCAAGACGCTTCCCTGTTCAAGTGCCGGCGCAACCGCAAATGCCGTGACTGTTGTCGAACTCCAAACCACGTCACTGGCGCCATCCGGTAATATGCGAAACACCACACTGCGAGCGTTTGCGATATCGGTACGGCTGCGCGCAGCAGAAGGTTGGGTTGGGATTGGATTGCCGCTTTCATCAATTGCAGTGATAGTGACCGACGTTGCGGCTGTCCCACCACCATCACTCGGCTGCGGGATGGGCACCGTTGTCGACTGCTGGCGGCTGGTCGCGGCGCTGTCGCTGAGCGCCAGTGCATAGATTGATCCATCCGCCGCGGTGGCAAGGGCGTGAATCTCCCGCAACGGCGCATCAAACAAAGCAAATGCTTTTCCTTCCGGAGATATGCGCAACACCAGCCCGCCTGGATCGGTCCCGGCAATTAAATCTCCTTGCGGCGTTACAGCCAGCGAGATGACGTGAGTTTGATTAGTCGAGAGCAACAGCGATGATTCCGGTTTGGCGCCCGCGGCGCGAACTCGATAGAGTTTGCCGCTGTCTCCGGTACCGACGGCGAGCGATCCGTCATTCAAAATCGCCAGCGACCAGATATATTTGTCCCCCGGATCAAAAAATACTTCAGCGTGGCCATCCGCGCTGATGCGATAGACTTTGCCATCGGGTGAGCTACCAGCATAGATCGAACCGTCGCGCGCGATGGCTAGGGCGGTGATATCTAGTTCGGAGGCGTCGTACAACAACGACCCGCGACCGTCCGCCCCCACGCGAAAAATCTTGCCGTCGTGGCCTGTGCCGAGATAGACGTTGCCCTTATCGATTGCACTGGACCACACAAAGGCCTGCTCAGTGTTGAAAATTTCAGTTACGTTCGGCGCTAGTGCCAGCACGCCCATATCACTGATTGATATGCCACGCGCGTCGCCCTTCAGCAGTTCAGCGCGGCTGCCCGTTTCCCAAATTACAGGCTGACCTGCGTAACTCGGCTGTGCGAACGCGATGGCAATTAAGGACATTGATAACGCCGCCAGATAATTTTTTAGTTTTGCTGTCAACATATATGCGGATTAATTTCCGATGTATTTTGCGTAGAGCGAACGTGCAGTTTTCACTTCGCTGGTGCCGCGAATAATAGATCGCGCGTCATGGAACACCGTCATTTCAAACTCGCCGGTGCGGAAGCGCAAAAGGTAGTCATTGAACTTCACTTCGCCGGTAGGTTTGAGTCGCGCTGCCAGTTGCTCAAAATCAAGTTGGGTCGATTGCGCCGGTGAAATCTGCACTGCATTGCGCCCGCATAGAACAGCAGCAAAGTCGCCGGCAGAAGCTTCAAGCGTTTCAAATCGCCCGAGCGCACAAGTTGCACATCCTGCCGCTGGCGGTCCCGGATTGATCTTTCGCCACTCGTTTCGCCAAACATCAAACTGCATTAATGAGCGATGCAGACTTTGATTTTGACCAGTCAAAAGCTTGAGCGCTTCCGTAACTTGTACTGCGGCAACGATACTGATTATCGGCATGATGACGCCGGCGGTATCGCAGGTTGGCGCGCTGGCGGCCGGTGGTGCCTCTTCAAAAACGCAACGCAGGCACGCGGTTTGGTGCGGCTGAATAGTCATCGTCACTCCATAAGAACCGACCGCCGCCCCATAGATCCAATTGACCCCATGCTTGACGCAAGCGTCGTTTATCAAGTAGCGCGTGGCGAAATTATCCGTACCATCAAGCACAACATCGCAATCCCTTATCAATCGTTCAATATTCGAACTGTTGACGTGGGCAATTTCCGGCTCGACGTTAACGCCGGCGGCGAACTCGCGAATGTGATTGGCGGCCGCGATTGCCTTTGGCGTTCGCTCGGCGGCGTCACGCTCAGTGAACATAGTCTGCCGCTGCAAATTCGAGGCTTCGACGAAATCACGATCGACAATCCTCAGGTTACCAACGCCAGCGCGCGCCAGACTCTCCGCTTGCGCTGAACCGAGCGCGCCGCACCCAACAATCAACACGCGCGCCCGCAACAGGCGCGCCTGTCCCTCCTTGCCAATGTCACTAAATAAGATTTGCCTGCTGTAGCGTTCGTCCATCTCTTAGTTCGTCTTGCTTAACGCCTTATTCGCCGCCGCCTTCACTACGTCGTCGTCCGCAACCTGACCAGTCCATAACTGGAATTGCCGGGCGGCCTGGGTTAAAAACATTGGCAACCCGTCAAGCGTTTCACAGCCGGCTCCCCGAGCCTCGCGCAGAAATCGCGTTACCGTTGGATTGTAAACTAATTCGTAAGCGAGACGCGCACCGCGAAGCTGGTTCGCCATTGCGGCCGTTTCATTTTCAAGCCGACCCCGGGTGCCCAATGGCGTCGCATTGACTACTACATCAAATTCCGCGAAGACAGCGCCCTTCAATTCCCGGCATTCAACTGTCCAGCGATCGGCCAGATGCATCGCCTTCTGAATATCGCGCCCGAAAATGGTAGCTTTCGCACCTTCCTGTTTCAGGCCGTACAAGGCTGCGCTCGCCGCTCCGCCGGCGCCAATGATCGCGACGCTAATGTCTTTAAGAGAGCCCAGCAAATTTTTTAGCGGCTCCATGAATGCCTGTGCATCGGTGTTGTAACCACGCAGGCGATCATCCTCAACAACTACCGTGTTAACCGCTCCTATTTCACGCGCGGCTGGTTCAATCCAATCAAGCTCAGCGAGAACCGCAGTTTTGTGCGGAGCGGTGATGCTGAGACCACGCAGGCGCCACTCAATCTCGCGCGTGCGCGCACGAACCATGCGTTTGAAAAACGCCTTGAGGTCGCGAACCTCAAAAGGAATGTAAACAGCATCGACTCCCGAACTTTCGAATGCGGCATTGTGAACCTGCGGAGAGATCGAATGACTGACTGGAGAGCCTACTAAACCAGTGATACGAGTGTCGTGAGTAATCTTCTCGAGGCGATAGACGCTGGTTAATTCCTCGACGCTAATTTGGCCCGCCGCAGTTGCGCGTTCGTCCTTCGGTGAAGCATAAGTTAGAAAAGCACCGCGCGATGGTCCAAGAATCCGAGTAGCCACGCCGGCGCTTCCCATGCCGATAGCGATGACTTCGCGTTGATCGCGCTTAGCAGTCTTCAGCAAATCAAAAATTTGTAAACAATCAACTGTGTCATTCACGCGCACTGCAACCTTCAACACGTAGGCAGGAGTCGCAGCCAACCGCCGAAATATTTGGTTAAGGTCCGCTAGTACCTGTTCCGTGTTGTGATAGGAGCAAATTACCCGCGACCAATTCACGCCGCTTCCCTCACGAGATAGTTGCTCAACAATATCGAGCTCAAGATCCGCAAAGTCGGACGGGAGTTGCAAACCCTTATCGCGCCAAAAGCAGAAACGCGTCTCACGGTCAACCTGCATCTTTCCCCCTTCCGCAGGAGCGCGAAAAGTGAGAATTGTAGGTTGAGGGTAGGTGGCAAGAAGCCCGCGCAGTGAATCAAGATTCTTCAACGTATTGGGCTCGCAGCAATCAAGGCGAATCTCGATCAGACCGTGAAATTTTCCAAGGTCGCGGCGCGCTCGATCAACGGACGGCCAGTCGCGTTCGCAAATGGAGACACAGATACTTGGGTGGCTTGAGGACATCAAACAAAACTTAAGGCGATGCCGTTGCCTTGTCTAAGTGACAAGAAGCACCGCCCTCCTAAGAAAAAGTCTTTCAAGCTCGGATTGCTATTTAGACGCATCATTCGAAGCTTCGAGGTGCCTGGTGGGAGCTTCGGCGCCCAGATGTCTAGTGGTTCCCTCCGTAACACTTGGTGGCGTTGCGATCAGTTCACCGGTGCGGGGCGCGGAAAAAATTTCAGCGCGGGGTGACGTCAGGATTGCGGGCTGATTCAAATTCGTACCACGCAGGCGGCGCTCCTGCTCCTTAGCCCTGATATATTGCGCGACGCCACTGCCCATCATCGAAAAAGCTGGAATCAACATCCAGAACCACCAGCCTCGTCCCATCGGCGAAAACGAAAGCGCTATCGAGACAAGCAGAAAGGCGATGCCCATAAACGCACTTCTGAACGCGTGATCCATGGTCGCCTCTCGTCCTCTTTTGCGACCACGCCGGCCAACATAAACGTCCCCGCTTTGCGCCTGCGGCAACTGACCCGACAGTGCGTGCTGAATCAGGCTGATATTCGCACCGCACGAACGGCAATAGCTCGCGCCTTCGAGGTTTTGTGTTGCACATTTAGGACAAAACATTCTGACCTCCGATCGCGGTTACGCTCTCAACCCGGCACGCCAACGAAGTTTTATTTCTTTTCCGATCGTTGTCGTAACGCCTCATAAAGAATTACTCCTGCAGCGACGGACACATTTAGGGATTCTATCCTGCCGCGCACAGGAATACGAACTAATGCATCACAACGTTCCTGCACCAGACGATGCAAGCCGGTGCTTTCGTTTCCCAGGAACAACGCACTCGGCGAAGTCCAATCCCACTCTGTGTAGTTCAGCGACGCGTCGCCGGTTGCCCCCACCACCCAGATGTTTAGTTGTTTCAATCGCTCTATCAATTGGACCAAATTGGTGACGCGGGCAACGGCAACATATTCGAGTGCACCGGCTGACGATTTCGCAACCGTTGCCGTCAGCCCCACCGCCCGGCGTTCAGGAATGAATATGCCATCTACGCCCGCGCACTCCGCAGTTCGAAGAATGGCGCCCAGGTTTCGTGGATCCTCAATCGCATCCAACCCCAGCACTAGTGGCATTCTTTCGCTGCTAACTTGCGCAGACAATCGTTCCAGAAGCTCCTCGGCGTCGCGGTAAGTCGAGGCCGCCGTTCGCGCCATTACACCTTGATGCGTCAATCCCGGCAACGCCCGGTCAAGCGCGAGACGCGGCGCACGATGAACCGGAACCCGGGCAAGCTTCGCCAGCTCGAGCAGCTCCTTCAATCGCTCATGACGCGCACCTTCCGCAATTGTGATCTGCTGTAGTGGTCGGTGGGCGGATCGCAGAGCTTCGAGCACTGGAATAAGTCCGTAGATAGCATGGTCGGCGAATGACTGCTCCTCGATTCTACCGTTGTCGCGAGCAGCCGGCGCCGCCGCCGATCGGAAAGTCGCGCCCTCGCGACGCGATTTGTGCGGTTTAGCCATCGGCGTTACCCATTTGATTCTGAGTGAGTAAATAATTTCGAAGCCGTGAGTAACGCAAAAACTGCGACTCGTTGCTCGTCTCAGTTGCGCTACCAATGCTGTATTTTCCCGGACGCCCTCGTCGCCAGCCGGTCGACTCTTTCTGTTGTTCCGATCTCCAAACGGGCTCCAGGACTTTCCTGACAGAGTTGTAAGTTTGATCGTAAACAATGCCTGGAACGTGTTCGCGAAAGACGTCAATGAGAATGGACAAGTTCGCCGCGGCGACAAGCTGTTTCTTGTCGGCCAAACAGGAAAAGTCAAAACTGCCGGATGTAATGCGATAGGGGTTCGTTGTCCGCTTTGTGTATAGGTCTATGACAAGTTCATCAGCAAAGAATTGATCGGCCTCAAGCACGCGGTTTTCACTGCGCTTTCTCTCCTCTTTCAATTCGACTCGCTTGCGGGTTATGCGCCCCGAAACAATCAGCACAAATTCCGTCCACGTTATTTTCATCGGCGGCGACTGCGGAGATTGATAAGCATCAAGACCATCGTCATGGAATTCAAGAGCGCGCAACTTAAGAGGCGGATCCAGACCAAAGGAGCTATCAGCAACTATCAAAGTGGCCAACTGTGCTCCCTCAAGCCGCTGTTGAATAAGCTCCGCTTCTTGTTTGCTGCTCGAGCGCGCCAGGGGCAGCGGAAGATCCGAAGCCAGGATGCGCTTAAGATCTTCGCTCTCCAATCGCAGCAAGGCGGCGGTTTCGGTGAGACAATTCTCGCTAAGATTTGCAGCCGAAGGCAGAAGGATGTTGTTATATCCCTGCTCCCATTTTTCAAGTGGTCGCCGGGTCGGCTTTTGCGACACAATGGCGGATGGCGCCAGCGGAAGGGCCGATCCGCAATACAGGCAATTAACTCGCGAGGGTGGATTTGCTCGCAAGCACGATTCACAACGGACCATCTGATCGGCAGCGAATGAACGCGCCGGCGAATCTTGAATTGGCCCATCGTTGAGCGACGGCACGTTTTCGTTATCTTTGGCCAACAGCTCCCCCAGGAGTTTGAATTATACGACGCAGTAAGCTTCTTCGAAACGCGCGATTCGCGGGTCTTGGATTAATGGTTCACCAAAGAGCGCACACGCCGGTTGTTTTTCTCGCATTGTTGCTGGTGGCGCAAGCGTGCGCTCCACTTCAACCGCCGAATGCGACCGGACCGCGTGGAAATGAAGCGCCTTATCCAGTTCTTCTGGCAGAGGACAATCATCGGACGCAAGCGACGCTTGCGGCGATCAATCACTTAATGAACTCTGATGCTGCCACTGCGGCTGCTCCAGTTTTGCAACCAATCACCGCCACCATAGAAAGTTTGCCGCCTAACACCGCTGCTATTTTGTATTTGCCCAAGGTGGGCGCAAATGCGGTGATGAACGAGGAAGAAACGCGTGAAGCGCTGCGTCGCTTTATCAGAGATTGGCAGGGGCCGATTGGCGCCGACCCGGCAAAGCTCTCCCTGGTTGAACGGGTGGACCAACCTGATGGGTCGAAACTGGCAAGATATGAACAGCGCGCATTTCGGTATCCGGTTCGCGGAAACTACGGAAAGCTCGAAATTCGTTTCACACCAGAACGCCGCGTGCGCAACATCTTGAGCACCTGTATTCCTGACGCCGACAAAATACAAACAGCGCTTGCCGCGGTAAATATCAAGCTCAAAGCAGAGGACGCTGTAAAGCAACTGACGACGAATGAGATTCAATACGCCAACGCTAGCGCTACCAAACTCACATTCCGCCCAACTGCAAACAACACGCTCGAGCCGCATGAATTGGTTATTTACATCACGCCCGCAGAGGCCCCGGCAAACGGCCTGGCATTTCATGTCGCCTGGGAAATTGCTATTGCCAATGCTCCCGTCCAGTTCGTGTATGTCGATGCGGCCAGCGGGCAGATCATTGGTGCTCAATAAGGCTTACCCGCGAGTCCCACTCCCTTACGCGGGCCGCATGCTTGACCAATGAGAGACAACAAAGCATCCTAGAAACGATTTTAAAATGTTTATTGGGAAGTAATTATCAGATGAATAACTTTGATCCGACTAACAATGTCTCGTGGCAGTTGGGCCACCGCGGAAGGGTTGCGGTTTTCATTGACGGTAACAATCTTTTCCACGCTGCGCGGTTTCACAACATCGACATCGATTACAACAAACTCCTTCGTGTCTTGTTGGGAGACGGACGATTATTGCGTGCCTTCTTCTATACCGGCGTCGACGTGGGCGCCGAACGACAGCAAGGATTTCTACTGTGGATGCGCCGCAATGGCTTTCGCGTTATTCAGAAGGAGTTGAAGACTTTCTACGAT
>JBDUCB010000290.1:0-10608 GCA_040003695.1 bacterium | reverse complement strand
ACGCGTTCGTAGTCGATCAAATCAAACAGCGCGTCGTAAAGAGGACGCAGATAAGGATCAACTTTCTCCTGCAAGTCGCCGGGCAAAAAGCCAAGCTTCTCACCGGCTTCGACCGCAGGACGAGCCAGCACGATGCGGTTGACCTGTTTTTGCATCAGCGCCTGCACGGCCAGCGCAACCGCCAGATATGTTTTCCCGGTACCGGCCACGCCAATGCCAAATACGACGTCGCGCTCCTGAATGACCTGAATGTATTTGCGTTGTGTTGCCGACTTTGGCGCGACCTGTTTCTTGCCGGCCGGATTAAAGCGCGCCTTGGTAAAGTAGTCGCGCAAACTAAAAGCGCGGTCTTCGGCAATTTGCGCAAAGGCTTCGCGCAGCTCCTTGTCCGTAAAAGTGCGACCCTCTCTGAAAAGTGCGGAGAAGTCTTCGAGGATGCGCTCGGCAGTGATCACATCTTCCGGGCCACCATCAATCGAAACGTCCTGGCCGCGCGCGTCAATACGCACGTCTAGCAGCGATTCAAGATATTTGATGTTCTGATCGTGAACGCCGAAGAGCGTTTCAAGTCCGCGAGGTGGAAGTTCGATCTGTTTCAAAGCCGGAAACGATCTCCTTCTGAAGAACAGAATTGGTTCAGTTTGTTTTCAGGGGTGTGGAGTGCGAAAAGAATTGCTGGCATATCCTGGTTGACTGCGACGCTACTACAGCCATGAATTAGTGTCAAATGAACCCTGAAGACGCTACGCTCCAAGTCGTTCTGCTTGCTTGACACTCCATTTTACGATCCCTATACTCCGTCACTTGCGCATTCGCGCTTATCAGGTAAACTGATTCAAATCGTTTGGAAAACGTGTTACTTGGACTGAGTTTTTGGAGAAGTGAATGCCTAATCATAAGTCAGCAGAAAAACGAATGCGGCAAAGCGAACGACGCCGCCAGCTCAACCGCGGCAATCGTAGCCGCTTAAGGACCTCGCTCAAGAGCCTGCGCAGCGCGCTCGAAGGTGACGGGAAACAGGCGAGCGAGATTTTGCCGGGGACGATTTCAACCATTGATCGAGCAGTGCAGAAAGGTGTGCTGCACAAGAATGCTGCCGCGCGTTACAAATCGCGTTTGACAGCGCGCGTGAACGTAGCTACAGCAAAATAAGGCGGGCTTAAATTTTTATGAGACAGTAGGACAGACATTCTTGTCTGTCCTTTTTCTTTTGTGCCGAGTAGGACAGGCATTCCTGCCTGTCCCTTTCTTTTTGCTGATCTGCCCGTCATGCTAGCGAGGTAACGCATATGACAACCCAATATCAAACCGAGGCCGAAATCGAAAGCGTTGTGCGCGGTTTGGAATCGTGCACAACCGGAAAAGATGACTTCCAGCATCGCAAGCATTTGGCAGTTGCAGTCTGGTACCTGCGCGATTCGACCGTAGAAAAAGCTGTCGAGCGGATGCGCACCAGCCTGCTGCGGTTTTTGGATCATCACGGCGTGGACCGCGGGGAATATAAGGAGGAGCTAACGCGGGCCTGGATTAACCTGGTCCAAAGCGAAGTGGAAAAGCTTGATCCGAATCTGCCGATTGTGACGATAACCAATGCAGTAGTCCACCGTCTCAGTGATGCGAAAGCAGTTTTTGAGTACTATCCAGAAAATGTTGCGCTTCAACGTGAAAGGAAGAGGAGCTAGATTTTCTCTGCGGGTTCTCGGCGAACTCTGCGACTCTGCGGTAATTAATTTTGCAAAAAATTCAGCGCAGAGCCGCCGAGCTCGCAGAGGATGCGCGGAGAAATAAACCTCACGACGCGTTTGCTTTCCTGCCTGAAACAATCAATGCCTGTGATGGAAAACTCATACGACCACCTTTGAAATAAACAGCCGCCGCTTTCTGCACAGCATCTCGCACTGCCCTAATTTCAGCCGGTGAAAGTTTCGCGAGTTTAGTTCTAAACGTGTCTGACATTTCTGTTCGCAATTCCCAAAACTGAGAAACATCAATTGGCGCTTCAGTGTCGAACTTTAGCCCGCGCTCTTTCACCGCGACTGCGCCGGATTCCTGCAGCACCTTGGCAAGTTTTCCTGGCCGCGCGAAACGAAAAGCGGCCGGCGCGTCTTCGTCTTCCGGTTCAGCGGGCACAAACTGATTCAGAACTTCAGTGATGACGCTAAAGAATGGATTGAGTCCCCGGTCGGCCCAAACGAGAAACCCGATACAGCCGCCGGGTTTCACGACGCGCAGTATTTCTCGCAGCGCGGCAGAAACGTCTGCAAAAAACATCGCCGACAGCCGACCAATCACGACATCGAAAGTGTTTTCGACAAATGGGAGTTGTTCAGCACCGCACTGATGAAACTCAATGTTGGTTAAGCCCCGCCGCTCCGATTCTTCGCGGGAAGCTTTAACCATGCCTGCCGTCGGATCAGTAAAGGTAACGTGTCCGGAAGGTCCAACCAGACGAGCGATTGTTAATGACGGTTCACCTGCGCCTCCGCCAATATCCAGCACTGATTGGCCCGCGACAATCTGCGCCTGCTCGATCAGCGCCTCGGTCAACGGCGCATACATTTCTTCAATCAACGACTGATGCTTGTTCCAGTACTGCGAAGAGGTTTCCCATGCCGCCAGCACCTGATTCGCGTTTTCGCTTGTCATTTATTTAGGTTCGACTGGTAGGCCGGCCTTTTCCCAGGCATCAAGTCCGCCGAATAGTGGATGAACATTCTTATAACCGTGGGCTGTGAGTTCCTGCGCCACCCGGGCGCTGGATGCTTCGTGCGGTCAAGTGCAGTAGGTAATTGCTGTACGGTCGTGAGGGATTTCCGCAATGTGCTTTTCAACTTCATCGGCGGGCACGCGTATCGCGCCGGGCAACTTCGTGGTGGCTTCACCCCACGCCGTCGGATTGCGCGTGTCGATAAAAGTAAACTGCTCGCCGCGATCCATTCGTTCTTTCACTTCATCAACTGTGACTCGGGTTGCTTCCATTCGCGACCTTCCTTTCAACCATCTTACTCGCCCGCTAGCGCAGGTGGTACTGACAGAGTCTTCAACCAACCCGCTAGGTGGTACTGACAGAGCCTTCAACCCACCCGCTAACGCAGGTGGTACTGACAGAGCCTTCAACCCACCCGCTAACGCAGCTGGTACTGACAGAGCCTTCAACCACCCGCTGACGCAGGTGGTACTGACAGAGCCTTCAACCCACCCGCTAACGCAGGTGGTACTGACAGAGCCTTCAACCCACGCGCTACCGCAGGCGGTACTGACAGGACCTTCAACCACCCGCTGACGCAGGTGGTACTGACAATTCCTCAATTACGCCAAGTCAAATAACAGTACTTCTGACGGTTTGCCGGCAACAATACTCAGTTCATTCTCCTGACTTTCTGCAGCGCCATCGCCGTGTTTGAGGCTGGTGCTATTTAGCTCGACGGCGCCGCCGGCAACCTGCAGCCATGCGTGTCGTCCAGTTGCAATCTTATGACTTACTGACTTTCCTTCATCAAGCACGCTCGCGTAAATTTTCGCGTCCTGATGAATCCGTACTGCGCCTTCGGCCGCATCGGGTGAAACAATCAGCCGCAACCTGTTTCGCTTTTCTTCATCGGCAAATTTCTTTTCTTCGTATTCAGGCTGTTGTCCTTCTCGTTCTGGCAAGATCCAGATTTGCAGCAGGTGGACCGGTTCTTCTTTCGAAGGGTTAGCCTCGCTGTGCCTGACGCCGGTGCCTGCGCTCATTCGCTGCGCATCTCCGCGCCGGATGATCGAGCCGCTTCCCATACTGTCGCGATGTTCAAGCGCGCCTTTGAGAATGTAGGTGACGATTTCCATGTCGCGATGGCTGTGCGTGGGAAAGCCGCGACCGGGCGCCACCACGTCTTCATTGATCACACGCAGCGAGCGAAACGCCATGTGCGAAGGGTCGTAGTAATCGCCAAAAGAAAATGTGTGATAGGTGTCGAGCCAACCGAAATCAAAGTGGCCGCGGTCTTCAGCTTTGCGAATTCTGATCATCAGATTCCTTCTTCAGTTTAGAGTACAGCCTTTAGGCTGCTGCTTTAAAAGTCTGCAAGCTAAAGCTTGTACTCTGAACTTGTTGACGCGATAAAAATTTCGGCCAGCGCATTCACACCCTGCGCATCTACATCGTCAAACCTGCCGAACGAGGGACTATCAAGATCGAGCACGCCAGTCAGGACATTGTCTTTAATTAAAGGAATCACGATCTCGGAATTTGAGGCGCTGTCGCAGGCGATGTGCCCGGGAAACTCGTGAACGTTCGCAACAACAACGGTCTTCTTCAGCTCTGCGGCAGTTCCGCACACCCCCTTGCCAACCGCGATGCGCACGCAGGCTGGCTTTCCCTGAAACGGTCCCAGAACCAGCTCGCGGTCCTTTAACAAATAGAACCCGGCCCAATTCACATCCGGTAACGAATGATAAAGCAACGCCGCGCAGTTTGCGGCGTTGGCGATGAAGTCAGTTTCCCCTTCAAGCAGGCTCCTCAGTTGTGCGACGAGGTGCGCATACAGCTCTGTTTTCGAGCTGGCTTTTATTTCTGTAAGTTGAAAAGTCATACTTTCAGAATGAGTGCTGAAGTTTTTCAGCCGCGTAGCGGCGCAATGTTTATAGCCCCGCACCTCATAAAATCGCGAAGCTCCGTAAAAGCGCAATATCTGTCGCCCATAAATGGGCTGAGAAATTTCAAAGGAGACTTCCGACTATAAAACATCTCGTGCCTACGGCACGAAAAACGTGCTTATCGTGCAACAACATCACCTTTATTTTTCGCCATATCACCGGCCGGTCGAATGCTGATCACCACCGATTTCGAAACCGGCGTATTGCTTTTCTCCGCCACGCTGCGGACCGGCACCAAAACGTTTGTCTCCGGAAAATAGGTTGCCGCGCAGTGACGCGGGATACTGTAGGGCACGACTACGAAGTTCCGCGCAATACGTTCTTCGCCTTCAAAATGGCTAACCAGATGGACCAGCTGGCCTTTCGTTAAACGTAACAGCGCTATGTCGTCCTCATTCAAAAACACCACACGCCGGCTGCCGGAAATCCCGCGGTAGCGATCATCCAAACTGTAGATCGAAGTATTAAACTGATCGTGACTGCGAATCGTCATCATCAGAAGCTGATCCGGCTTCAGATCATGCTTAGGCAACTCATGCACGGTAAACCGCGCCCGGCCAGTTAAAGTTTTGAATACTCGCTCGCTAGCCGGGCTAGGCAGATGAAAACCCCCGGGTCGGCGCACGCGTTTATTGTAGTCGTCAAATCCCGGAACCACGCGGGCGATATGATCTCGAATGCGATCGTAGTCGGCAATCAGCTCCTGCCAATTAATATTTGAGCGTCCATGTAAAGTAGCACTTGCTAAACGCGCAACAATGGCGGGCTCGCTAAGCAATTCGCCGGAAGCCGGCGGCAGAAACCCGCGCGAGGCCTGCACCACAGCCATTGAATTTTCCGTGGTCACAAACTGTGGTCCGCTTACTTGCTTGTCGATCTCGGTCCGTCCCAGACAGGGCAGAATTAAAGCCTGCTCGCCAGTAATCAAATGTGCGCGATTGAGTTTCGTTGAAACATGCGCAGTCAGACGACAACGACGCAGGGCGTCGGCGGTGTATTCAGTGTCCGGCGTAGCCGACAAAAAGTTTCCGCCGAGCGCAAAGAAAACTTTGGCCGAAGCCTCGTGCATTGCTTGAATCGCGCGCACCGTGTCATGGCCGTGCCCGCGCGGCGGCTCGAAATTGAATTCAGCTCCAAGCCTGTCGAGAAACGCCTCGGTGGGTCGTTCCCAAATTCCCATGGTGCGATCGCCTTGCACGTTGCTGTGACCGCGGACCGGGCAAAGACCTGCACCAGGCTTTCCGATTTGCCCCCGTAACAGCATCAGGTTCACGATCTCCTGAATGTTGGCTACCGCATTCTTGTGTTGTGTCAGTCCCATGGCCCAACAGAAAATTGTGCGCTCGGATTCGATAAAGATCTTTGCTGCGTCTTCGATGTGCGCTTTTGAAACTCCGCTCTGCTCGAGCAGATCACCCCAGTGCGCGTGTTTGATTGACTCGGCAAACGCGGCGAGGCCGTCTGTGTAATTCGCAATGAAGTCCTGGTCCAACACTTCACCCGGACGGCGTTCTTCCGCCGCCAGTACTTCTTTGATGATCCCTTTGAGCAAGGCGACGTCGCCGTTGATGCGCACCTGCAGAAACAGATCGGCGAGCGCTGTGCCGGCACCAAACCAATGAAGCACGTCCTGCGGATGCTTAAAGTGCGTCATGCCAACTTCCGGCAAAGGGTTGATGTGGACCAGCCGCGCGCCATTCTGTTTGGCCTTCTGCAGGGCGGACAGCATGCGCGGATGATTTGTGCCCGGATTTTGTCCAATGACAAAAATGGCCTGCGCGAGATTGAAATCTTCGAGCGTCACCGTTCCCTTTCCCGCGCCAATCGTTTCACCGAGCGCTGCTCCGCTCGACTCATGACACATGTTTGAGCAGTCGGGAAGATTGTTGGTGCCAAATTGTCTGACGAAAAGTTGATACAAAAACGCGGCTTCGTTACTGGTGCGCCCTGAAGTGTAGAAGATCGCTTCGTCCGGAGTACTCAATGAATTCAGTTCATACGCAACTAACGCAAAAGCTTCATCCCAGCCGATGCTTTCGTAATGAGTGGCGCCACTGCGCAATACCATCGGACTGGTAAGGCGCCCCTGCTGGCCGAGCCATTGATCGGAGTGATTAGCCAGATCAGCAACACTCCAGCGCGAAAAGAATTCCTCCGTTATGCGTTTCGTGGTTGCTTCGTCGGCGACATGCTTGGCGCCGTTTTCGCAAAACTCGGCCTGTGAACGTTCGTCGTCAGGTTCCGGCCATGCGCAACCAGGACAATCAAACCCTGTTTTTTGATTGAGCTTCAACAGCGTCCGCACGCCGCGAGCAACACCCATTTCTTTCCAGGTAGTCTTTGCAGTTGCGAGGATTGCGGGGATGCCGCCGGCTACCTTGCTCGGCTTTTTGATTTGCACGAGCGAGGGGGCTTCGGGTGATTGAGCGCTGAGGTCGGTTGCTGTTGGTTTGCCCTCTGACATTTGCTAACACCGATGATTGGTTAGTAATCAATTGTATTTCGTGAGAAGCGCTTTACAAAATGTGGGGCCGGGCCGAAAAGGGATATTTAGCAGCGGATTTGCGGGATCAACGCGAATCAAAACGGCAAATAAGTGGGTAGAGCAAGAACTATGTGCCATTCACGGTTCGAGAGCTCAATTTTGTTCTGATCCCACTTGATTACTGTTTCTTTTGCATATCCGCGTTCATCCGCGCAAATCCGCGGCTAAATGTCTTCTAAGCGAGGCTTTTGATCATTAAGCAACTCCACCGGTTGGCCAACCTTCAATCGACCGGCGCGCAACACGCGCGCGTAAACACGCGACCAGCCCGGATGAGTTTTCTGGGAAATGCGTTGATATTGGCCGTCGGCGAAGGAAGTAGGAATCGAGTTGCAAGGCGATGTGTAGCTGGTTATCTCGATCAACACACCGTCGCCGAGAGATAACTGAACACCCGGGACGACCTGTTGCCAGTCCACGCCAGAGATCGTCAGATTCTCGCCGACCGCACCGGGAAAGATCGGATGTCCTTCAGCTTGAAGATCGAGGATTCGTTCCAATGAAAACAGGCACAGGGCACGATCCGGGCCACCGTGGATGTCGGGAAACTTATGCTGGTCGCCGATGAGACCGAGTTCGTTAACCTGCGCCTCGCGGACGGCCAGTTTCGGGACGCCCCCGGCAGACGTGTTCAATTGAAAAATTCGTCCAGTCATGAAAACGAAAAAGAGCAAGTACGTTTAATAGCCCCTGCGGTTATTGTAGCCCAAAATGAAAAGTTTGACTTGGCGGGATCTTTAGCTTAAAAGCGTCTTCTCCTCTTCGATTGAAACAAAACCTTTTCTTACTGTGTGAGGAAACTATGAATCGATCAATCCGTCGCTGGTTCACACTGTGTCTAATGCTCGGTTGCGGCGCGCTCACGTTGCAGGCGCAGGTAAAACCGGGCCGCGATCCCAATCAACCAATCGATGAGGAATACACCAGAAAGATTCGCGAGTATACGACCGAGCCGTTTTTCAATTCGCCGTTGACGGATTACTTGCCTGCTTCCGCCAAAGTGCCAACGCCCAAAGCTGTGCTCGGCGACGTTGCCGGTGCGCCCGGCAAGTTACCTTATGTCGAGGAAGTGCATCGCTACATGCGCTTGTTGGAAAAGGCCAGCCCGCGCGTGCGTGTTTATTCCATCGGCACGAGCGAAGAAGGTCGCGAGATGATCGCGGTCGCCGTCGCTTCCGAAACTCTGTTAGCAAAACTAGACGAAAACCGCGCTCGCCTTAACAAACTCGCCGACCCGCGCACCATCAATCTTGACGACAATGAAGCTGACAAACTGGTCAGCGAGTCTTTTCCGATTTACTACATCACCGGCTCGATTCATTCCACCGAAACCGGTTCGCCGACTGCGTTGATGGAACTCGCCTACCGTCTGGCAGTTGATGACAGTCCTTACATCAAATCCATTCGTGACAACGTCGTAACTCTGATCACGCCGGTGGTTGAAGTTGATGGGCGCGATCGCATGGTTGACGTTTACAACTGGCACCTGGCCCATCCAGGCCAGAACTGGCCGCCATTATTGTACTGGGGCCATTACGTCGCGCATGACAACAATCGCGATGCAATTGGCCTCTCGCTAAATCTGACGCGCAACGTGCTGAATACTTATGTCACCTGGAAAGCGCAGGTGCTACACGACCTGCACGAGTCGGTTGCTTACCTTTACGACGATACAATTGGCGATGGTCCATACAACGCCTGGGTCGATCCCATTCTTACTGATGAATGGCAGATGATGGGTTGGAATAACGTTTCTGAGATGACGAAGTTTGGCATGCCCGGCGTGTTTGCTCATGGCGACTTTGATACCTGGTCGCCAGGCTATCTTTATTCTGTTGCCGCAACACATAACGGAATTGCTCGGCTTTACGAAACTTTTGGCAATGCGGGCGCCGACACGGTCGAGCGCACGCTTTCGCCTGGCGAGTACTCGCGCACCTGGTATCGCCAGAATCCGCCGCTGCCGAAAGCGAAGTGGTCCCAACGCAACAACAATAACTACCAAGAGTCGGCGTTGCTGACAACGCTCTATTATCTCGGCAACAACAGTAAACTGTTTCTCAAGAACTTCTACTTGAAGAGCAAGCGCTCAGTCCTGAAACCGAAGAACGAAGGCCCGGCGGCGTACGTTTTCCCCGGTGACGACCCGCGTCCCGGAAATCAGGCGGAATTACTGCGAACCTTGCAAGCGCAAGGCGTGGAGATCAGTCGCGCGACCGCGCCGTTTACGGTGTCGGTGAAAGCTAAGGCCGCTGGCGAGAAAAAATCAGAACCCGGAGCGTCAGCGACAGGCTCGCCTGCACCAGCAATCACCACGAAGGAACCTAATGCAACTGCGTCTGACACGCCGCGCGCGTCAGTAAGTCCAACCCCGGCGCCCAGTCCGCAACCGACGCCGGCGAAACTTGTGCAGCGCACATTCGCTGCCGGCAGCTATATCGTGCGCATGGACCAGCCCTACAGCCGCATCGCCGACGCTTTGCTTGATTATCAATACTGGGCGCCTAACGATCCGCAGACCCAAGTTTATGATGACACGGCCTGGACCATGGGCGAGCTGGCGAATGTCGAGGTAGTTCGCGTAGTCGACACGAAGGTTTTGAGTGCAGCTATGGATCGCGTGTCTGGTGAGGTGCATGCGCCGGCAGCGGTCAACGGTACAGGATCAGTTTTTCTGATTAATCACAACGCCGACAACGCTCTCGTCAGATTGCGTTTTCGCTTCACCGACGCAACTGTCGACGCAGCAGAAGAACCGTTTGAAGCAGCAGGACACAAATTCAATCGCGGGTCTTTCATTGTACGTAATGTCTCGCGCGAGAATCTCGAACGTGCGGCAAACGACCTTGGTATTCAGGCGTACGCCGTCACTGCCGCGCCGCAAGTCAAGACCCATGCAGTCAGAGCTGCGCGCGTTGCAATCATGCATACGTGGCTCAATACGCAAAATGAAGGCTGGTGGCGCCTGGCGTTCGATAAGTTGCAAGTTCCCTTCGCCTACATCAGCACGCAAGACGTGGCGAGGGATGCCGATCTACGTTCGAAGTACGATGTGATCATTTTTGCGCCAGTCGGGACTGACGGCGCATCAATCATCAATGGCTTGCCAATGTATGGCAATGCGTTGCCATGGAAGACGACTCCACTAACTCCAAATATCGGCAAAATCGATTCGACTGATGACATTCGGCCGGGGCTCGGATGGTCAGGTCTTCAGAATCTGCAAAAGTTTGTGCAAAGCGGTGGCGTGTTCTTGACCACGATGGACACGTCGGAATTCGCGGTGAACTACAATTTCGTGCCGGGAGTTTCCATTGTCCGCGCGAAAAATCTGCGCGCCATCGGAG
The DNA here is from genome assembly GCA_040003695.1 of bacterium. Lineage (GTDB taxonomy): Bacteria > Acidobacteriota > Blastocatellia > Pyrinomonadales > Pyrinomonadaceae > PSRF01. Next base: position 81 of record JBDUCB010000290.1, on the reverse strand, counting down.
ACATTTTGAAAATGAGGACTGTCGATGCAGCCAGCCCGATTGCCTATGGCTATGGCGATTCGCTTTCGATGTATTCGTCTA
>JBDUCB010000136.1:0-3171 GCA_040003695.1 bacterium | reverse complement strand
GCCAATCAGGGGGCAAGAATCTCTGCCTGGCTGATTTCTTTGCTGCGCAGGATTCCGGACGCATGGACGTGGTTGCGTTTCATCTGGTCACGATGGGACGCCGCGCCAGCGAGTATGCGCACGAATTGTTCAAGTCTGACAACTACGCGGACTATTTGTATTTCCACGGACTGAGTGTGGAGAGCGCGGAAGCGCTGGCCGAGTTCTGGCACAAGCGCATTCGCGAAGAGCTGGGCATCGCTGCTGACGATGCGCCCGATATCAACAAACTTTTCCGCCAGCAATATCAGGGTTCGCGCTTTAGCTTTGGCTATCCGGCTTGTCCGAACCTTGAAGATCAGGCAAAACTTTTCGAGCTGCTGGATCCAGGCCGCATTGATGTCGAACTAAGTGAAGAGTTTCAACTTGAGCCTGAGCAGTCGACATCCGCCATCATTGTTCATCACCCTGAAGCGAAATATTTTTCGATCGACTGAAATAAGTTCAACTTTCAACGTCCAATGTCCAAAGTCCAAAGTCCCGAGCCGAAGGTTGGTTCCCGGCCCTTAGCGGACCGAGGCAACGCGGATATTGGACCTTGGATGTTGGACGTTGGGCCCTTTCCCGAACCTACGCCTGAAGAATTCGCCGTCTTATCTTCCTTCGAACGTTCTGCTTTTCATCTCGTTCGCCGCATGAACCAGGGAAACTGGAAACGGTTTTGGACCTGGTGCCAGAAAGTGTTTGGCGCCGGTTGGATTCACTTTTCTACTTACAACCTGATGCGGATTTACGGTTTGGAGAATGTTCATGCACTCTCTCCCGAACGTCCCATTCTACTTGTCGCCAATCATCGTTCTTTTTTTGACATGTACACCGTCTCTACTGTGCTCTTCCGACATACGAGCTGGCGCAAACAACTTTTTTTCCCAGTGCGTGGGCGGTTTTTCTATCAGGGACCGTCAGGGTTGTTCGTAAATCTGGTAATGGGCTGGTGGTCCATGTATCCGCCGTTCTTTGCCTCGGGCGATAAACCGCTTCTCGAGAAGCGTGCGTTTGATAAGTATTCCTTCGCTTTACTTACCAGCCTTTGCCGGCTAGGGCCGGGAAACATCATCGGCTTTCATCCGGAAGGCACGCGCAATAAGAGTTCCGATCCGTACTCGTTCCTGCCGGCGCAGCCCGGCGTTGGGAAACTAATTAAGGACGCCGCGCCACAGGTTATCCCGGTGTTCATTGCCGGCTTGGGTAACGATCTGCCGAAACAAGTTATGGGCAACTGGACTGGGGGCGAAAAGATTCGCATTCACTTTGGACCACGGCTTGATCTTTCAGACCAACTCCTAAAAAAAGATCATGTGCGAACTTACAAAGAGATTTCAGAATTCGTGATGCAGAAGATTGCGGAACTGGGCGAGCAGGATAGAGAGCAGCAAACAGTAAACCGTGAACCGTGAACTGTGAACCGTGAACAGCAAACAGTAAACTAACGGTCGCTAATTGTTTCATTCGAGACTTTGCTGTCTACTGTTTGCTGTCTACTCGCTTCAATGTCTCTGCCACTCGTCATCATAAATCCTTCTTCCGCCGGCGGCGCTACGGGCGATGCCTGGCCGAAGATTGCCAGCGAACTAGCGACGCACTTCGGCGCGTTCCATCCATCCTTCACCAGCAAGCCAGCAGAAGCAATCGAATTAGCTGCCGAAGCTGCGCGAAAGGGAACGAAGTTGATCATCGCATGCGGCGGGGATGGTACGATTTCTGAAGTCGCTAATGGAATCCTCGCTTCCGGACGCGACGCGGAATTAGGAATCCTGCCAAGCGGAACCGGTGGCGATTTCCGGCGCAGCATAGGTATCCCGACGCGCACGCGCGACGCAGCCATAATTTTGCGCGATGGCCAGACGCGTCGCATTGACGTGGGCCGGGCATCCTATACAACCGACGCAGTCGAACAGGAAACGCGTTACTTTCTTGGCGTCGCTTCCTTCGGAATGAGCGCAGACGTCATCGCGCGCGTAAAAGCAGGGCAGCCAGACTGGCTGCCGGCGAAAGCGCCCCGCTGGTTGAGTGGCCGTGTATCTTTCGGCGCGGCCATGCTGCAAAGTGCTGCGCGGATGAAACCCACGCGAGTGCTGGTTCAGCTGGATGACAAAGCGGCGCAGCGCACGACGGTCGCAAACCTTTGCGTTGCTAATGCGCGCTATTTTGGGGGTGGAATGAAAATAGCGCCGAACGCAAAACTGACAAATGGAAAGTTTGACGTGGTTAGCATCGGCGATCTTGGTTTCGCCCGGATACTTTCCAATGCGCCGTGGTTATATTTTGGTGCGCATTTGAATATGTCCGACGTGCAACATGCGCTGGCTGCCAAAATTATTGCGAGTCCTATTGATAAGAATCAGCGTATCGAGCTTGAGCTTGACGGTGAACTGCCCGGATTCCTTCCCGCCACTTTTCAGATCGTTCCGAGCGCGCTGCGCATCCGTTGCCCTCGCTGATGCAAGCGCAAACTAGAAAACTTGCCAGTAATTCGTGAAACAGGTTATAAATATCGCACCGCGCCGCGATTTATACGAGATTAATTGCGCGGGCTCTTCATGTATAGACGAATATTGTGTGAGTGCGCAGAGGGTGATCCCTGCATTGCGGGGACTTGTATAGTTCGCCCTGTGACTTCGGCTGAAGTGTATCTTCGGAACTCAATTGACGGAGGTCGAGCGTAGTGGATACTCGGAACGATCCGCAGTCATCCCCGGGCGAAGTGCCAAGCACGCCGACGGCTCAAGCGCCGGCAGGTGCGGGTCCTTCTGCGCTTGGTCCACCTGCCGCCGCCGCGCCGCCCGCTCGTGCGGTTACCGCCAGCGCAGCAAAACCAGTTGGCGCCGTTGTTGAAAGCACACCTGACCCTCCGGTTAATAAGATGCGCCGCCGCATCGTTTGGGCAAGTGTTGTTGGATTTCTTACCACCTGCTTCCTTATGTTTCTGCGGTTCTTCCTGCCGCGCTCAATTCTCGAACCTTCGAGCGTGTTTCGGGTTGGCTTTCCGGCCGACTACGCGCTGGGCGTCGATACGAAGTGGCAACAGCAATACCGCATCTGGGTGGATAAGACTTCCGATCGCATGTTTGTGATCTTTGCGCGCTGCACGCACCTCGGCTGTACGCCAGACTGGAAAGCGAGCGAGAACAA
>JBDUCB010000289.1:0-10702 GCA_040003695.1 bacterium | reverse complement strand
GGCGCCAGCATCGTGGCTGACTGCGAAGGAAAAATTATTCTGCAGGCACCGCCGTTTGAAGAGTTCTTCGGCACAGTGGATCTCGATTGCGGCGTTGCCGACGAGCGCTGTTTGCCTGGTGACGACATTGAAACAGTGCGCAGTGCACTGGTGCTTGGCATTCACGATTACGCTAGCAAGAACCGGTTCACAAAGGCGGTGCTGGGACTTTCAGGTGGCATTGATTCCGCGCTCGTAGCCGCGCTGGCGGCTGAGGCGTTAGGCGCAAACAACGTGCTGGCGGTGATGATGCCTTCGCCTTACTCTTCGCGCTCGAGCATCGACGATTCGGTGGAACTTTGTCGCCGATTGGGCATGAATGTCATCGAGAGGCCGATATCAGATGCGTTCAACGTTCTGCTGAACGAATTGCTCTTGCCGGCGCCGACCGTGAGCGGCCGTTCGGTTGCGACTGAAAACCTACAGTCACGCTTGCGCGGAAATATTTTGATGACGATTTCCAACGCCGAGGAAAGGCTGCTGCTTTCAACCGGTAACAAGTCGGAACTGGCGCTGGGCTACTGCACGCTTTACGGCGATACGAATGGTGGACTCGCGGTTATCGGCGATGTTTTGAAAACAGAAGTCTATGCGCTGGCGCGCCATCTGAATCGCGAGCAGGAAATTATTCCGCGATCGATTATTGAAAAACGGCCATCGGCAGAACTCGCGCCCGGACAGTTTGACGATCAGTCCCTGCCACCTTACGACAAGCTCGATCCGATTCTCAAAATGTATTTCGAGCAGAAGGCGACGCCGGAGGAGATAATCGCTGCCGGACACGATGCGAATATGATTTACGACATTCTCAATCGCGTCGAAGCGCCGGCCAACGAATTCAAGCGCCGCCAATTGCCGCCCACGCTAATCATTTCTCGCAACGCCATTGGCATCGGTCGCCGCCGGCCGGTGACGCATCATTATCGTCGCGAGCCTTCGAGATGTTGATTCACTGCTTCACTGTTGAGGTAGTCTGACGACGCACGCAAACTAACAGTTTGCGCTGCTAAGCCGCGTAGCGGACATAGACTGATTTCACTTTGTCGAGAAACTCCCGGCGGTCAACGATGTGATAGAGCTTGACCGTCCCCTTACCACCCGCAAGTTTTTCAATCACCGCGTCAAGAGTCTCAAACTGATCGGCTTCCGCCATTTCCTTGGCGTCAAGATATCCGCTATAACGCAGTCGCCGAATCAATTCAAACAAAGTCAGGCGCCCTTCCAACGTTTGGCCGCCGTGAACATGAGAACGACTTACCAGATACTGAACGACCAAAGCTTCGTTGTAGATGGCCGGTGCGACAAACAGTCGCGAACCGTCGCGCTCCCAACCTTCGCTTAAGCGTTGCGAACGACGCACCGCACGCAGACCCTCGAAAATTTCGCTCCAGTTTGTTTTTGGCTCAATGCGCGCAAGATAGGCGTGCGTAGCTTCCAGCAACCACGCCCCGTCATCAAGATCTAAATTTCTAACCAGAGTATCCAGCCAATCGAAAAAGATCGCGCGCTTATCAGACTTCGTCTCAATTATCTGAAACTGATTGTCCTTTAGCGGCAACGTCTTGATCAAAGCCCGGCGCGGACCGTCCGTCGCTTTTCCCCCTTCGATGCGAATGGTTTCCAGGTGTGCATGCCAGCGCTTCGGGGCGTTGCAGTAGGGGCAGTGCGCTTGCTTGTCGTCGGAATCAAAAAAAGGACGCAACGCTTTAGGCGCGGTCACTTCGGCGATACTTGGCGAGTATTTTTTGATTTCTGAATAAGCGGTGCGGGGCGCGAAGCCCAGTTGCTTGGTGAAGATGTCGAAGACGCAGGCCAGGCAAACAAGCGTGCCGTATTCAATAACGCTGCCGGGCGGAAAAGCGCTGAGATTGAGTTCACGTTTTTTTTTTGCTGCGGGCATACGAAACGACGGCAACGTTCGCGGCTATGCCGCCTGATGTGCGGAAAGGCTCTGCCTTTCCGGTAACTGGCTTTTCTCTCTTGAGGCGATGCCTTACAAGAAGGCGTAGCCTCTCTTTTAAAAAGACTTCGAGCGGAAAGGCTCAGCCTTTCCGCACATCAGGCGGCAAAGCCGTATTCACGAAAGCGAAACCAGTGTTTTACTTAGCTCCGTGTCCGTGTGGCCGACTGCGAGATCAAGTTCTGACTCAACATCGCCAGTCGCCTTTTTAAGTTTTTGAAATCGAATAGTCGATGATCAAGCAACTGCGAGGGTTTCACATTTCCCAGCGCCGTTAACATCGAACTACGAATGTGGGGAATCTCTTGTTCCAGTTCCTCTATCAGGCGCTTGATGCGTGTGCGTTTCAAGTTGGATTGCGAGCCGCAGAGGTCACAGGGGATGATCGCAAACTGTTGCTCGCCTGCATAGGCCGCAATCTCAGACTCGCGGCAATACGCCAGTGGACGAATGACCGTGTTGCGTCCGTCGTTTGAGCGAAGCACGGGCGGCATTGCTTTCAGAGTGCCGGCGAAGAACAGATTCAGCAGAAACGTGGTGATAATGTCGTCGGCATGGTGGCCCAGCGCGATTTTGTTGCAACCTTCCTCCACCGCGACGTTGTAAAGAATACCGCGACGCAAACGCGAGCAGACCGAACAATATGTTTTGCCTTCTGGAACCAGTCGCTTAACTATCGAATATGTGTCGCGTTCGATTATGCGAAACAGCACAGCGCGCGTCTTGAGATACCGAGGCAAAACGTCAGCAGGAAAGCCCGGCTGCTTCTGATCCAGGTTAACGGCGAGCAGGTCAAAACTCACCGGCGCTCTGTTCTGCACGTCCAGCAGCAAATCGAGCAGTGTGTAGCTGTCCTTGCCTCCCGACAAACACACCATCACTCGATCGCCGTTTTGGATCATGCCAAAGTCTGCGATTGCCTGGCCCATACTGCGCAGCAGACTTGTTTTAGTTTTCATAACCATATCGTGCAGGCAATCTTGAGCCGCCGTCCAGCCTCTTATGCGTTTCTTAGCATGCCATGTCCAATTTATAACTGACAAATCCACATTATTGTTCGGCGCTTGACCGATGCTGCCGCGCCAAAATAATGCCTGCGCTCCGTTGGGTTTACTCGCCTCGGTCGCTCAAATCTGATTTAGCCTGGAAGGAATTACATGGTCGCAAAGAATAGAAGTCTGATCGCCGCAATGATTTTGCTTGCCCTGCTTGCGATACCCCTGCTCGCCGTTTATGCCTACCGCCGGCATTGCCAGCGCGGCCTTGGCCGACCCGCAGGCCGACGCGCAAAAGGACCGGCAGCATGACATAATCGGCAATAGTTCCCTTGACATATCAGGCATAAAGTTGCCATTTGCGCGCTAAACGATGTACTGGCCGCAAACATTCAAAACCGCAAATGAGTTTGGGCATGGCGCCTCTGTTGATGGTCAAATTGCTTGTAGTCTGACTTAAGCTTGTGGTAACTTGCCTGCCATCCAAAGGCGGTGTTTCCCGACAATCGAATCTATCGGGTTCAAGAACCTTTCAATCCCTCGCCGGAATTTGAATCTCTTAACGAAGAGTGGCTTATGCTCGAAGTTGAGCGAACACGCGATCTCAAATCTGGGCCAGGTAGTACGGCCACAGCGCGGGCACTGTATCGACGGTCGCCTGCCGAACCGCGTGCGATTCCTCTTGAAACTGACGTGAACGCGCAACCGGCAGTGCTGCCAAGGAAAAGCTCGGTGCCGGTGTTAGTCCCCCAAACGCAGACGCGAAATTATCAAACCAGAATTCCAGTCATTGTTGGCGAAGTAAATTACAAGGGCGTGCTGTCAATTGACGGCGAGGTTAGCGGACAACTGGGCGGCAGCGGTGGCAGCCTTGCAGTCAGGCAAAAGTCCGGAACAATTTTCTCAACCGGCCCCGAGCTCTCAGGGGAAATCAGTTTTCGCGACCTGGTGCGCGTTAACGGCCACATAGCGGGCACTGTCTATTCCGAGCGTGGAACGATGATCGTCGACGACCTGGCTCGCGTTGATGCCAACATCCAGGTGGCGGTTGCCGTGATTAACGGAACCGTTAACGGCGATATTGTCGCGCAGCAAAAAGTTGAGATTGGGCCACGCGCAAAAATTTACGGCAACATTTGGACGCGCTCGATTGCCATAAGAGATGGCGCAGTATTCGAGGGCGTCTGCAACATGATCGAAGACTAGGCGATTGATACGGAGTGACCGTTTCCGGACGAGGAAATTCTCGTCGAGTCGCGCATCGGCTCAAACTGTGAAGTGATTTTCGAAGGCGTGTTGCGCTTTGCTCGGTACTCTCTTGGAAACGTCCTTTCGCGCAGTGGCACGTTAGTGCTGAGCAAGCGCGGCCGCATTGAGGATGATATCCAAGTTGGCACAGCCATAATCGATGGCTGCCGCGTCCGCCGGTTTCAGTCCAGTCGTTCTGATGGAGGATTCGCCCTTGTCCAATCGGTTATCAGTGGCCGTGTTAGATGAGCCGGCTGAAGAACTTGAAGAGTTTTTGCTTAGCGCGTATGTGTCTTGAAAAGGGAATAAGTCTTTGCTCTCAGCACGAATTATCTTCGGCAATTATACAATTTGATTACAAAGCTAGACACCCACAGCGTTGTTTGTCTATTATGTTCGTCCCCGCTTCTGGGCGGTTGACCAATCAGAGCCAGTCGTGAAGGCTGGATAATTCCACAACAAAAGGTATGCGCGTCGTTTTGTTACTTTTAACGTCCCGATGGTGACTGAACCTACCGCGCCCCCCAATTACGGAGGTTACTAAATGCTTAGAATAGGAAAGAGCCCGAAAGACTCGGCTGAAAACGAAAGCTCCAGCGAAAAACACGACGTACCAAACTTTGGCGCCCCTAGCGCCCCCAGAACGTTCCCCTCATACCCGGCACCGTCGGCACCGGAAGTGAAACCACAATCTGAATTGACTTCGTCGTCGCCGCGAGCACTGACGGAAAGTGAATCACTCGCGCGCGAGATCAAGGAAGGCAATCTCAGCGGTTTTGTCGGCAGCGGCACTTTGGTTACCGGCGAAACTAACTTCAAAGCGTTAATGCGCGTGGACGGCCAACTGTCAGGCCGGATCACGTCGAGCAGCGGAACGCTTATTGTCGGCGCGAACGGCAAAGTTGATGCGAACATCGAAGTTGCAATCGCGGTCATCCACGGCACCGTCAATGGCGACATCATAGCGTCGCAGCGTCTGGAACTCGGGCGTGCAGCCAAATTGAGTGGCAACATCCAAACACCTTCGCTCGTGATTGAGCAGGGCGCGCTGTTCGAAGGTAGCAGCAAGATGATCAAGATGAATGCCAGCGCAACCAATACTAAGAACACCGTACGAGACGTGCAGCCTTTAGACACCAGCAGCAGGAAAGCTGTCGCTGCTGATTCAAGCAGCAGTGTGAAAGCTGTCGCTGATTCAAGCAGCACTGACCCAGCCAAGATTGCCAGCATCTCGAGCGTCGCCAGTTAGAATTCAGTTGCTCGTTGAAAGTTTCATCAGGCGCTTCGCCCGTAAAAACGGCGAGGCGCTTTTTGTTTTCTGTTTCAGATAAAATTAGTAGTGTTCCATCTAAGAAATTGGTAAACGATCCACTAAATCACACCAAATACCACTCCATTGCTTTCGTGCACTTTCGTGTTTGTTCGTGGATCGGCCTTAGCAACTAGAGGAACGACTGATCTCAAAATTTGGCACTGCTACCAAAGCAGTGGTGTTCAGTCTGAAGCTGCTGGCCTTCTCCTTAGCACCGTGCCTTTAGCCCGGTGCTAAGGATATTGATTGGTCAAACTGAAACCGGTACCGTTAAAGCTAATTGCTTGACATAGCTGCTCCCTCTCGCCGATACATAGAAAGTAATTCCCCAACTTGAACGCGAAGTCCAAATCCGGCCGTTCCAGGATGGCTTGTTAATGAAACTTAACAGTCTTCTCCAACTCATCAACCTTCGCCTGGCGTTGATCCGTTTGCTTGTTGTCGGCACGTTGTTATTCGTTTTCCCTGAAGCTTTTTCGCAAAACCGCGGACAGGTGCTGCACAATCCCACCTCAGGCGACGCGGTGCCAAAGCTCTTGCTGCTGCGTATCGTTCGCGCGGAGGACGAGCGTCGCTGGGACGCCGATCTACGTGATTTATTGCGCGCCCGTAACGCCAACGTGCGCAGCCGCGCAGCGCTCGCGGCGGGCCGAATCGGCAATGATGCTGCAGTTGCCGACCTTGTTGAGCTGCTTCGTCATGACGATGAAACATTCATGCGTGCGATGGCCGCGTTCGCCATTGGAGAAATCGAATCGCCTTTGGGAGCCGACGCGCTTCTCGCTGTTTTGAAAGACACAAAGGAAGCCGTATTGCGCGCGCGAACGGTGGAAGCGCTGGCGAAAATTGCGGCGGCTTTGCCAAAGGAACGGGAAGCACGGAGTAAAGAATTAGGCGCAGCAATTCTCGAAGTATTGAGCTTTGAAGCGCGCCGTCGTTCCGCGCCCGATCGCTTGACGATACTGCTCGGCCTCACCGCAGCCTTGCGTGCTAAACCAGCAAACGCAGGGCCTGTCATCGCGGAGTTTCTGACTTACGCAGATCCGCGCATTCGCGCCGATGCCGCAAACGCGTTGGCTCGTCTGAAATTGAAAGATGGCAACGACGCACTGCGCAAACTTCTCGTTAACGATCCTGATCCAATCGTGCGCGCGAATGCCGCGCGTGTGTTGGTGGTGACGGAAGACAAAGCATCATTTGATTCGCTACTGGATCGTGCAATTAATGATAAAGGCTTACGCGTGCGCGTTAGCGCGATTCGTGCGCTGACTGTGCTCAAGGACACGCGCGCGGCTGATGCTTTGCTTCGACGCGGCGGTGTTCTTACAGCCACCGAAGTCTTCGCGCGCGGCAGTGATGCAGGCGAGGCATTAGAAATCGCAAATGCGCTGGGACGCATTTTGCAGGGAAGTCAAAACGGCGCAGCACTGGTTTGGTTAACCAAGACCCGCGATCGCTTTGGCAGCACTGCGCCGGAAACCGAGATTTCGCGCGCGCGAATCTCGCCCGGGAAGTACATCGAAGAATTGGGCGAAGGCCTGTCTGGCAAACGAAATGTGCAAACGACCATGCTGGTGAATTGGCGGGCTGCGGCTGCCCTCGCCGAAGCGCTGGGCGAGATTGGAACCATTGCGGCAGCGTCCAAAGATGCAAAGATTCCAACACCAGAAGTGGAAGACCTTCTCCGCGCGATGCTCGACTACCGGAACTCGGGTCTTCACATAAACTCGCTCGTGGCCGTTCATTCCGAGTATGCAATTCCTGAGGTCTTGCGCGCCTATGCTGCATTTAAACCAAAGGACCTCGGCGATGTCTTGCGGAACCATTTGAAGGAAAGTGATGTGATCATCCGTGGCACTGCTGCCGATCTGTTGGGCGAACTTCCGCCGGACGAAACGAACGTGCGCGCGCTGATTGATGCTTTGCCGGTAGCCCTGGCTGATCGCGCTCTCAACGACGCGGCACTTTCAATTCTCGACGCACTTGCCAAGCAGAAGAACGCAAAGGCGAACGAGGCGATTAAGACTGCGCTCGATTCCAACGATCTTCTCATTCGTCGTCGCGCCGTGGCTTTACTAAAAGCGAATGGTGTTGGTGACTTCTCTTCGCGCATCGGCATTGTCAAAACCAGCAATACACCCGCCGACTACGAACGCGCGTTGGCACGCATCGGCAAACAGGTACGCGCCGTGGTTACCACTACCAAAGGTTCGTTCACCATCGAATTGCTTCCGGAAGAGGCGCCGTTAACAGTCGACAATTTCGTGCAGCTTGCCAAGCGGAAGTATTTCAACGGCATTGCTTTCCATCGTGTGGTTCCTAACTTCGTGATTCAGGATGGCGATCCCCGCGGCGATGGCAATGGCGGTCCAGGCTACCAGATTCGTTGCGAGATAAATGAAGTGCCATACGACCGCGGCGCGGTTGGCATGGCGCTTTCCGGCAAAGACACTGGCGGCTCGCAATGGTTTGTCACGCATTCGCCGCAACCGCATCTCAACGGCGGTTATACCGTTTTCGGTAATGTGGTTTCGGGAATGGATGTGATCGATAATACTGCTCGCGGCGACGTGATCCGCTCGATAGCTATAACTGAAAAAACCGTGCGATCTAACCGGCAACAGTGAATATCGTTTGACTAACCCGTGACACACGTTCGCATCAAACTCGTGCTTGCAGTTGCTCCGTTGCTTCCCTGTATCCTGTTCGCCCACGCCTTACTAACAAAAGCGCAGAAAACAGTTTCTCAAACCGGACTGCGGCATCGCTACCAGATTCAATTAAAACTCGATTTTGATGCGCGCTCTTATACTGGTTCGGAAAACGTGCGCTGGGTCAACCACGACGATCACTCGGCTTCAGTTATTTACTTCCATCTTTATTCCAACCTGCGCACGGCGGCCAGCGCGCCATCCTCCGCGACCACATCAGTTGTGGAAAACGACGAACCACGCATTGAGATTACCGAAGTGCGTGCGACCAAAGATAGGACGCCACTAAACTACTCGCTCGAAGAACAAGGCACAGTGCTGCGCGTTAATCTGCGTGAACCGGTGGCGGGCGGAATGTCAACGGAAGTTTTCATTGGTTTCAAAGGCAACGTGCCGGAAGTTGATGCGGAAGAAACCGGATTAACCACTCATGTGGTGAAGCAGGTCAGCGCCGCACTGCGTGGCGAGCGGGAAGTTCGTCGCGCGCGCGATCTGAACTTTCGCAGTCGCGGCGTGATGCTGTTGGGCACTTCCTATCCTGCGCTGGCGGTGCACGATGGCAATGATTGGCTGCGCAAACTCGACCCGGGTATCGGCGATCTGATTTTTAATGAGGCTGCGGACTACGAAGTGCAGATCGAAGCAGCGCCTGGAGTTGCTGTTTTTACTTCCGGTAATGAAACAGAAAACAAGTCGCCGACTGAAGCCTTATTCTCAGGCACAGCGTTGCGCGACTTTGCCATACTCACCGGTCGTAATCTTCATTCGGAGCAAAAAGAAATCGGCGATATCACGTTGCGATCGATCTTTCTTCCCGAACATGAGCGCATCGGCAGACGCGTGCTTGAGAATGCAGCCGATGCTTTGCGAATCTTCCAAAACAAGTTCGGACCATTGCCTCTCAAAACGATCAGTATTGCGGAGGCGCCGCTGGTCGCCGGCCTGGGCAGTACAGAGTTTGCCGGCATGGATGTAATTGCCAGTGCTTTTTACGTCGATTTCGACGCGCCCGCCGTGCGCAATCTGCCGGAGATCATTCGCGAGCAGCGCCCGGCAGTAGAACAGAGTTTGGAGTGGAGCGTGGCCCATCTGATCAGCCATCAGTGGTGGGGCGGCGTGGTTGGCAACAATCCTGCGCGCGAGCCGGTGCTTGATGAGTCGATGGCCAGTTGGTCAGCGCTGCTCTATTTCCGCGAACTTTACGGCGAACAAAAAGCGGCGGTCCTGCTTGAAGATCAATTGCGCGGCGTCTATCGTTTATATCGAACCTTTGGCGGCGCGGATATGGATGCCGATCGGCCTGCGCGCGATTACCAGAATACCTTTCAGTATTCGGCGGTGGTCACGGCAAAAGGCGCACTGATGTTTGTGCAATTGCAGCGAATGCTCGGCGAAGAGAAATTTCTGACTGCTGTGCGAAACTACTACAAGGCAAATCAGGGTGAGATTGCCGAGCTCGACGATTTGCGCGGGGCGATCATGGCGGAAACTCCCGTCGAACAGCGAAGAGTTATGGCGCGCACGTTCACTCGCTGGCTTTCCAGTAAACGCGGCGACGAAGATATATCGGGCCCCGACAGGGAGCTGGCGAACTCGTTAGGGCTACGCGTGAAGACAAACGAACGAGGCAACGATCGTAACGCTCTCGGCGCTTTTGCACGTGTCGGTAAATTCTTCTGGCAACAAATGACACGGATAAGATAGTAGGACAGGCATTCCTGCCTGTCCCCGCCGTGAGGGGATAGACAAGAGTGTCTGTAACAGTGAATCAATGAAAGCTTATCCCGCTAACGAAACAGGACTACCGAGCGAGATCATTGGTCCCGCTGAAAGAAGAATAGAGGTAGACGAGAGTCTCGAACGTCTTGCATGGTTGATGGATGATTTGATCCGCGTGCCTGGTTTGGGCTGGCGCTTTGGACTGGATGCTCTTGTCGGCTTGATTCCGGGTTTCGGCGACACTGCGACTTCACTTGCGTCTTTCTTCATCCTGGCTTCGGCAGTTCGTTATCGCGTCCCCAAAATCACATTGCTGCGCATGGGTCTGAACATCGGTATCGATTACCTGGTTGGTTCATTGCCGCTGGTGGGCGATCTATTCGACGCCTGGTGGAAATCAAATCAAAAAAATATTGCGTTGTTGCGCAAGCGTGCGACGGTTTCCGCGAAAGACGCGCGCAGCGGAAATCTCAGCGACTGGTTGTTCGTTGGCTTGATAATTCTGTTGCTGATTGCGTTGGCTCTGGCGGCGGCCGCCGTCAGCATCTACTTGGTAGTGATTATCTTTCAGCAGTTGTCGCGCGCGCTTGCTTGAGGTTACGACGCCGCGGCTTCCAAACTTTGCGCCAGCACCCGATCGAGCGTGGCTTTTAGTAAATCCAAACCGCGTTCGCCTGCCGCAAATCCTCGCAACTTTCGCTCGCGATCAAAAAGGTAA
>JBDUCB010000109.1:0-10738 GCA_040003695.1 bacterium | reverse complement strand
TTTAAGGAACGATTTCCTGGCCTTCAGCGTCGCGCCGAAGTTGATCGATGATGGAACGAATGGCGGGTGCAAGACTGCCGTTTGGCGCTAACTGCAAATACTTTTCATAGGCAGCAACTGCGTCTTTGTATTTCTGCTGTTTCTCATAGGCAGCGCCCAGCAGTTGATAGATCACCGGCTCCGAGTCGGAAAGTTGATCGATGGCTTTGCGATATTCGGCAGTCGCTTCGGCGTACTGTCCTTTATCTTCAAACACGCGAGCCAATCCCACATGCGCCTCGGGCTGAAAACCTTTCGCTTCTCTGATCGAACGGCGGAAGGCGCTGATAGCTTCTTCAATGAAGGCAGCCTCACGATTTATGCGCCCTTCAACCGCCGAAGCTTCCGGGTAAATCGGACGCGCGCGCCGCGCCGCGTCGATCTCACTCAACGCTTTCTGGTACTCGTTCAAATCGAGAAACACGCGCGCTAGCCCGACGTGTGCGGCGGGATACGCGGACCTAATTTTTAGCGCCTGGCTATAAAGATCTTCAGCCTTACGGCGCGACTCATCATCTTTCGCCTGCTCGCGCGCTGTTTCTGCCTGTTGGAAAAGCAACTCTGCTTGATCGTTTGTCGGCAGTAACTTCACCGAAGCATTTCTTTTTCCTGGCAGCAGCGTCGTGGTGCTTTCCTTGAAACCCATTGCTCTGACACGCAACGTGTGTGCGCCTGCGGAAACCTTCGTGACTTCAAGTCTTCCGGATACGTCGGTTTGCCCGCGCCGAATTTCATCAATCCAGACAATGGCGTTTGGCTCGGTAATGATTGTGAGCGTTGAGACAGGAGAACCAGTGGGAACGCGTTTCGCCGGTGTCCGTCTCTGCGCGAAAGAGTTAGCCGGTAAGGCAACTAACAAGCCCATTATTAAGGCAAGGCTGACCAGATTGTACGGGCACCTGCCCTTTCTTCCATTCACGAAATAAAACGGGCGGGGACAAGCCCCGCCCCTACAATGCGTCGTTAGCAAATTCACTCCCGCAGTTTTCATTCTTCGTGTTGCTCGCCGGTAACGGGAACCTGATGAACATTCGCATCTGGTGAGGCACCGCCACTCACCGGTCGGTCCGTGACCGCGCGCGTCCCCACTTCCGGACGAAACTTTCCGTTGGCATCGTAGAGCCTTTGGTATTGCAAACGATTGCGCACGACACCCTGCACATAACCGCGCGTCTCCTTGAAAGGTACGGCCTCGTCCCATTCATCAATCTCGGTTGGCAAGGACGCTTTCCATTGCACGGCGCGGATTGGACCGGCATTGTAAGCGGCCGCCACATATTCGATGCGCCCAAACTTGTCGATCTGATCGCGCAAATAAGCAGTGCCGAGCTGAACATTCAAACGCGGCTCGTAGAGTGACTCTTCGGTAATGGAACGCTCTATACCATACTTTTTGGCAGTCAAAACCGCGGTTGGTATTAACACCTGCATCAGCCCGTAGGCCCGAGCCGACGAACGCGCGCGCGGATTGAAAACCGTCTCTTGTCTGATTAAGCCTGCAACCTGAAATGGATCAAGATTTCGATTGCGCGACTCCTGCACAATGATGTCCCAGTAGGCGAGCGGATAGAACACATCCCACTGTTCCCGAGTTAACTCTTCAGGCTTCATTTGTGAATAGTCGGGGAAACTTTTCTTGAGCACATTCAGCGCGCGCACATTGTCTTCCTGCGATCGATAAACCTGGGCTATGGCGAGATTGATTTTCGGACTGTTTGGCATCGGCGCTGAGATTTCGGCCAGTTCCTCGAGTGCCCAGTCATCAAGTCCGGCATTTGTCAGTTCGCTCGCTTTCGCGATCCTCTTGTCTTCGTTGGCACTCGCTGGCTCCTCGGCGACTGTAACCGTTTGCAAATTTGCAATAGCGCGTCCCACCACCGAATCGGCAGGAAAAGTTTTCACTGGAATAGTGCCGACGCCGCTGCGAAGCATGGCGTCCAGACGCTGCTTGGCGAGATAGCCATACCAATTGGCGTCATAACGTCCCTGCATTGCGTGATAGAGAGCGCGTGCTTCGGCAAGCTTGCCTGCGCGTTCGGAATCGCGCGCCGCCCAATAGCCGGCGCGGCCGCGGTTATCCGTGTTCTTGTCGGCGTAGTACGCTAGATGCTCAGTCAGTTGCTTTGCAGACTCGGAAAAGTTCTTTTGATCGTGGGCCATCCAGGCAAGATTGAATTGCGCCTGCGCCACCTCACCCGATCCTTGAAAAGAATTGACCGCAGTGCGCAAAAAATAAGCGGCGTCCCCGTCGTTGTTTGCGTCTTCAGCAATCTGGCCCACACTAACCAGCGCGCGTGGTGTAAACGCGCTGTTAGGGAAATTCCGCTGCAATTCCTGAACGGTGGCGCGTGCCTGCTCCCACTGGCGCGCGCGCGCGTATGTCTGCGCCAAATTGTAAAGCGCTTCGGCGCGCGTTTCACCAGCGGAAGTTGGTACTGAATTCAAAGAGCTGATCGCATCGGCCGTCTTTTTCGCACTTGCCGCCGCGACGCCGCGGCGCAATTGAACCTGAGCATTCGTAGTGCCGGGAAACTTTGCGAACGCGTCTGCATAGGCTTGCGCGGCATCCGAAAATCGCTTCGCCGCATAAAGCCTGTCGGCACGAGTGATCGCTTCTTCAGCGGTGGTTGGTGAAAGCGATGAAGAGTATTGCGGAATCAAAGAAGCAGCTTCAGCACTTTCGCTCGAGGCAGGCGCAAAGAAATAGATGCGCCGATAGGCCGCGAGTGCCTGGCTGCTATCTCCTGCTTGCGCGCGAGCCTTTGCTGTCAACAGCAGGGCAGCAGCATCGTCCTTCGCAACCAGATCTTTCAATAAAGCCGGAACCGCGGCGACGTTTCCCGATTGCAACGCAATGCCTGCAGCGCGCAACGTTGATTCTCGCACGCGTAACGAAGCTGGATACTCGCGCAGCAATTGTTCATAGCTGGCCCGAGCATCAGCTTTGTTACCGGCTTGTTCCAGCGCATCGGCGCGCATGAAGAGTGCATAGTCGCCGAGCGAGCTGTAATCACGAACGACGTTAGTGTTGAGCAGTTCCGCTGCGCCGGCAAAATCCTTTTTGCCAATTCTGATTCGCGCGCGCACGAGGCGAGCGATTGCCGCAGCTTTACTACGCGGGAACTGCGATTCGATTCGCGCGACAACATCGTCCGACGGCAAGACGCCACCGCGCGTCATTCCGCGCAGATTCTCGAGAGCCTGGGTTTCAGCAGATGTTTGCAGGCGCGTGAGACAACTGGCCGTCATGAATGACGGAAGCGATGCGCCAATGACGATGGCAAGGCCAACGATGATGAGAAGGAACCGATGTTTACTTAGCGTCGAAAACAAACTATCCCCCCTGGGACCGGTTTCAAGTTTCAAGTTTCCGACACGCGACTCCGGGCACCTGACACCTGACACCTAAAGCTTAGAACTCGAAACTCGAAACTCGAAACTAGATCAATTAGTCGCGCTTTACGCTGAAACCGTTGCTCCCGGATACGAGTTGCCAAGTTTGGCGGCATCGCCTTCGGCAAGAGTGTTTACCAGCTCATGGTGAAAATAGTCGTAACGCT
Source organism: bacterium (assembly GCA_040003695.1). Classification (GTDB taxonomy): domain Bacteria; phylum Acidobacteriota; class Blastocatellia; order Pyrinomonadales; family Pyrinomonadaceae; genus PSRF01. The sequence goes on along the minus strand of JBDUCB010000109.1, from coordinate 7,139 downwards.
GCGCCACTTCAGGCTTCACGCGCTTGTCGTACATTTCGCGCGAGCGCTCAATGTCGTCGCGCAGCCGGTCATATAAATCATTACGCGAGCGTCCTTCGTTGACCTGGCTTTCCTTATAAAGCTTAATCTCTGAAACCAGCAGCCGCGCAAAGCGGCGCGCGTCAGTGTGAAAGCGCCGCTCTTCGTCATTGGAAACTTCAATCGGCAACTCGACGTCGGCAACATAACGCCGGCGCGGTGCTTCTGCCGGCCCGGATTCGGTGACTTCCGGTGATGCAGTCTGCGCCAACGGATCGGCGAGCCGAGCCTGCGACGGTGTTGGCTCAGCTTCAATCGCCTGCGGCGTCGGTTCAGATTCAGCCGCGATTGGCTCCGGCTCAACTGCGACTGGTGCAGGCTCAGTGAACGCCGGTGCACTTTCTTCGACGACCGGAGTTATCTCGTCATACTCGACGGTTGGTATGTAACCGCGCTCCTCGGGTGCAGCAGGTTCTTCCGCGCCTGCGGCTTCTGAGGGTTGCGTCGCCGCACCCGAACGCGCCACCAACAATTCGACTGCCATGCCGGCAACGCGGACCAGCGTCTCCAAAGCTTCAAGATTGATCGATTCAGAATCGAGCTCGCCCGAGTCGGCATACAAAACTGCGACGCTGCGATCGCGCACGACGAGGGGCACTGCAACGATACGCGTTGGTGGTTCCTCGCCAAGGTGATTCAGAATTAGGTGGTCCTCGCCGTGCGAACCAGGACCGCCGCTCCAGGTTTCTCGCGAACGCGCCGCAGCGCCGATTGCCGTTTCCGCAGCCAACGCGAACTTGATCTGCTGCACCACTTGATCGCCGACCGTTCCCTGAAAGCCGCGCGCGCGCCAACCGATGCATTGCTCGCCTTTGATAACAAAGAAGGCCACGCGTGGTGCAAAAGCAGCAGCGCGGTTAACGAGAACTTTTAGAATCTCTGCCTGCGAATGTTGTTGGTCGATTTCCGAGATTGCGGCTTTGATTATCGCCAGGTCGCTCGACGCTTTGGCGCGCGACGATTCAGACGCGGCAAGGTCTATGCCTTCTTCATGCGCCGATCGCAGGTGTTCCAGGATTGTAGCGCCCAAGCCTCCGTCCAATTGCACTTCGCCCTGACGATCCATAAGCTGGCTGAGCGATTCGTTCAGTTGGCTTTGAAGCGCAGCGATCTCCTGCTTGATGCCGCCGAGGCGCCCTTCGATATAACTTTCAATATCGCGGCGCAGGCTATCTTCCAATTGTGCGCTGACCACAGTTTCTTCCTCCGTTTGCCGGAATCATTATCGCGTTCATGGTGAGCATCCTAAGCGGACAGAACGCTTATCGCTGAGACTTGCGGGGGCGATACGTCTCTTAAGCGATTATGGACGCGTGGTATTCAGGGAGTCAAGATATCGTTTTCGGGAAGAGTGGAGTAAGTGCCCCACTATCTTTTCGGGAAGCGGATTGACACATTTTTGGCCCTACGTTATAAGTCGCACGACCGAACATTGACGCGCCTTATGGCTACAACCATTCTCATTGCCGACGACCACGACGACAACCGCGAGCTGATGCAACTTTTGCTTTCAGCAGCCGGCTACGACGTGCGCGAAGCAAGAAACGGCAGCGAATGCCTGGCCCTCGCCCGCGAGCATACGCCCGATCTGATTGTCGTGGATTTGTCGATGCCTGGGCTGGACGGTTGGGGCGTATTTCGCGAACTCAAAGCCGATCAGCGGACCCTGAAAATTCCTTGCATGGCCGTCACTGCACACGCCGACCTCGATCGAGGTGAAGCGCTGAAGACCGGTTTCAACGCCTACGTTTCAAAGCCGTTCAGCAGCGAAGTGCTGCTGGAGACAGTAGCTACCTTGGTTTCAAAGTAAGCAATAAAAAATAGCTAAACGATCCACTAAATCACACTAAGTAACACTAAATTGTTTCGTGAACTTTCGTGTACTTCGCGGATCGTCTTAGCAACTCGAAGAGCGAAGGCTGTTTCGTTTTCGTCCCAACGTTTACTTATGCGAGATCACAACTTGCTCAATCGAAGCAGGCAGCGCCTGGATTTCACTCCGAGCAAATCCCGAGTTCGCAAACATTTTTTCGTATTCGGCGAAAGTGTAGGCATCCCCTGCCGGCGTGCTACCGAGCATCATCACACTAAACGCCGCCGCGTCAGGCGGTGTGATGCGATCATCGTTAGGCACAAATTCAACTGTCGCCACGCGCCCGCCGGCGTTAAGCGCGGCATGAATTTTTCGCAGCAGAGTTTCGTTGGTGGGAATATCAAAGTGATGCAGGAAGTTTGTTAACAGCACCACGTCGTAACCGGTTCCATAATCCACGTCGAACGCGCTGCCTGGCAAAGTTGAATATCTGTCAGCAACGCCGGCCGTCTGCGCGTTTTCCTTCGCAACTTCCAGCACCGACTCCCAATCAAGCGCCACTACTTCGGCCTGCGGGTTCTTTTTGGCAAGCTCGATCCCGTAAAGTCCGTGGCCCGCGGCGATGTCGAGCACTTTTAATTTTCCGTCCGCTTTAGAATCAATCAGCTTTGCCAGCGCCTGCGCCGGCATTGCCATCATCGGCGCCATCGCCCGCGCAAACTTTACCCAGATCGGGTTGTCCGGCGTGACGGTGCCGTCTTCCACCATCGTAGTGCCACCCTTGCGAACATTCTCTGCAAAGTTCTTGAAACCTTCGAGCAGTTCCGGTGATGAAATAAACTCTGTAATACCGCCAAGATAAGCCGGTGAATGCTTGTCCAGAAAAAGTGCGGAGTCCTGCGTCAAGCTATAACGGTTCCCTTCCTTATTTAGAAAACCCATGATGCACAGAAAGTCGCAAAGTATGCGCGTGCCGCGTTCCGATGCGTTGCAGCGTTTCGCAATCTCAGCGGCGGTGTTGTTGCCTTCGCCGATGGCCGTGAACACTTCAAGCTCGATTGCAGCTTTCAGCCCTTCGGTTCGTTGATAGGCGTTGATGGTTTGGAAAAATAATTGCGGCGATGGTTGTTGTGGTGCGGGACTCGACATGATGAATGCTCCTTCGTATTTAGAATCTTATTGGTCTTGGTTTTAGGTCTTTGGTCTCGGATCTTTGAATTTCTTTAGCGATGCGACACCAGTCGACACAGTCGAGCACATCAAAGGCCAAAAACCAAAGACCTAAGACCAATGTTAAGGCGTGAACGCACGAAAAAATTCAATCCCCGAATAGCTGGCGCGCATGGCCCGACCATCTATAACTGTATCAAACACTACCCGGTCGACATCGATCGGCTGGCCCGCCACACGGAAAACGCCCGGCTCAATTTGTTCGAGGGATTGTAAACCTTCAACAAATAGTCGACCTTTGCGAACAACCAGACGAGTGCTTTCGTACCACGGACTGTCGGAATGAAAGTGTCCCGCGTAAGCGTCCCACTCCGCCGGATACTGAAAAGTTTTGGGACCGGCGTAGCGTTCATTGCTCCACCAACGAGCACCGTGGAAAGCTTCAACAACCTTGTCCTGTTGCCGGCTAAAGCCAAGCAGAAACAAGTCCCAGTCCGGATGCTTTACAAAAAAGAGATCGCCGCCAGCTCGCTCCAGAATGATGTTCGAGCCTGCATGCTGCAACAGCAACCTGTCGCCGTGGCTTGTAAGCATGAGCTTGCTGCCATCGACGGCGGTAAAGGTTCCGGCATAGTCCGCGGCATTTGCAATGTCGTCGGTCTCCGGTAGCAGCACTGGCGGAGCAGGCAATTCCGTGTCGTTCTTAGCCGAGCTCAATAACTCAAGCGCGTAGCGAGTGACCGCCACTGGTCTGTAAGCACCGTACAACGAAGCATTCACCGATGCGAACGCGCCCAGGCCTTCTGTAGTGTCCGCATACATCGCGGAACTGAAAGCCACCATCCCGCCCGTGTGACGCAGTAGTGTGTGACCGTCTTTATCACTAACCCACAGGCCGTACGCATAACTCGCGTCTTCGCCGCGAAATTGCGATTTGATCACTGGCCTGGTGAACAACTCAAAAGTTTTGTCCGCCAACACGCGTCCCTTTCGGCCAACGCCGTGATTCAACAACATACGCAGGTATTTGCTCATGTCGCCTGCAGTTGCCGCGATACTTCCGGCCGCTTCGGCAACATCAACCCAGGGAGCTTCAGCAAGCTTGCCGTGGGGTGGAAACGGACGATCTTTCTTAAGAGGCCCATAACCAACTGCCATTCGATCACGAATCGCGGTGGTGATTACGGGCACACTCTGATTCATGGCCAAAGGATCCAAAACTCGCCGACGTATAATTTCAGCAAACGGGCGCTTCTCAATCGCTTCCAACAAAAAACCAAGCAGCACATAGCCGAGGTTCGAGTAGAGCCATTTTGTTCCCGGCTCGAAGCCAACACGCAGCGTTGAGGTCGCAACACGCATGAGTAGCGGCACGCTGGAGAGGCCGGCGGTGTGACTCAACAAATGATGCGTGGTGAATGGCGCATAGCTGGATTCTACTTTTAGCCACGGCAGGTAATCCTTTACCGGTTTGTTAAGATCGAGTTTGTCTTCGTCAGCGAGTTGAAGGATAGCAACGGCGACAAACGATTTTGAGATCGAGCCAATTTCAAAAAGGGTTTCCGGCTGAACTTTGATTCCCGCTTTAACATCTGCGAATCCGTACTGCGAAGTGCGCAAGAGGCCGTTGCGATCGGCGAGCGCCAGCGTCATTCCCGGCGCGTCGACTTCATTCATGTGGCGCGCGATGAATTCGTCGAGACGTTTGTAGGCTGTCTTAAAGCGCTCGTCAGCGGGTTCGTAGGTTTTCGACGCGGACCATACGGGTCGAACTACTGCGGAAAATTGATTCAGCAGGACCAGCCCCAGCCCGGCTTTCAGTCCACCGGTTATCAACTGGCGTCTGTTGATTATGGCAGTCACGTTAAGCAGTCCCTTGGTATGCGTTTAGCTTGCCAATCACACGAGCGCCGTTCCATAGAATTCGGAACGGCGCTGCCTTTGACGAGTTTAGGTGAGGTCTACTTCTTTGGTTCCAGAATAATCTCACGAGCGAGTCGGCCACCCATCACTTCGCGAATTTCCGAGCGGTCTTTATAACCCTGCATTTGCTTTTCATCGTTGCCGACCATTTTTTGCGCCAGTGCGTCGCCTTTATCTTCGTTCGCTTCCATGGTAGCCAGGTCTTTGTATTCCGTCATCAGCATCAAGTTCCACTCGGTCGGTGAATGGTTTTCGACACCAATGACTTTGTAGGAGAGGATTAATCCTTCCTTTTTCGCGGCCTCCTGATTGGCCTTCCATGGTCCAGCCAGATAATTCATGTAGGCCGTTTCCATTCCGGGTTTCATGCGGATGTAAGCGATGTCCCAAACCGAGCCATTATGATAGGGGCGACTAACTTGAGCGAACGACGAAGCGCCCACGATCAATAAAGCAACGACAATTACTCCCAACGCAGAATGTCTAAGTTTCATTTTTTAAGCTCCTCCCCGTACTGGGAATTGAAGGCTTGCGGGGCAGCGAGGTACGGGAGACGCGCTGTCTTGAAGCCGGATTATCTGGCAAAGCGAAGTGTGCCAGTCAGTCGAACAAAACCTGAGCGGGCGGAATTTATGAGAAAAGCGGAAACGTGTCAATAGCCGAAACGTAACTTACGCTGGCAAGCCCTTGCTAGCGATTGCCTCCATCACATTGCAGAAACGATCTAGCTCGCCAAGCGTGGTGTAAACGTTTGGCGTAATACGAAGGCCCTGAAATTCTTCATGAATAATTGGCGTCGTAAAAATTCTATGCTTGTCGAACAAATAACTACCAATCGCACTTGGATTAACACCTTCGATATCAACGTTGGCAATGGCGCACGATTGTTTGGGATCGAATGACGTGTTAAAACGAATTTTCGGTACGTCTTTCAGACGGTTCATCCAGTAACGCGAGAGATACCGGAGCCGCGCCTCCTTTCGTTTACCACCGATGCCGTTGTGAAACAGCAACGCTTCGCCGATGGCGAGTTTGGGCGCAGCCGAGTGGGTGCCGATCTCTTCAAACTTACGAATGTCGTTTGCTTGTTTTGACTCGGCCGCCATCAACGGCCAGATCTTCGCAATTTTATCGCGCTTAACGTAAAGCAAACCCGTGCCCTTCGGCGCATAGAGCCACTTGTGTAGGCTCGTGCCAAAGTAATCGCAACCAAGATCCGGTTGTTTGAAGTCAAACTGCGCGAACGAGTGCGCGCCGTCGACGATGGTTTCTATCCCCCTGGCGCGGGCCATGTCGCACACAGCTTTCACCGGCGTGATTTGACCGGTGATGTTGATCTGATGCGCCATCAAAATCAGACGTGTCCGGTTGGTGATTCCCCGTTCAAAGGCTGCAACTATCTCGTTCAAATTCTTTGGTGGAATTGGTATTTTGATCAACTTTAATGCAAGGCGTTCGCGCTTCTCACGCTGCCGCAGGGTCGTCAGCATGCGCGGATAGTCCTGGGTGGTGGTGAGAATCTCGTCGCCTGATTTGAAGTCCATCCCCATCAGCAAAACTTCGAGTGACTCCGAAGCGTTGCGTGTGATGGCAATCTCTTCGCGATCGCAGCCAAACAATTCGGCGAGCCCCGTGCGAATCGTTTCCGATTGCGGCTCGAGTATCTGCCACATCGTGTAAGCCGTTGCATCTTCCTGTTGCCAGATGTAACGCACGAGCGCTTCGGTGACGATGCGCGGGCTGGGGCTAACGCCGCCGTTGTTCAGATTGATGATGCCACGTGTGACGGAAAAAGAATTTTGAATGACCGCCCAGTAGTCTTCATCCATCGCCGCCTGATCAGGGGTGAGATGCGCAATGCTCGTCGATGCTGCAACGACTTCTTTAAGAAGCGAGGCGACAGTGGCCGAAGAAAGCGCAGCCAGACCGACACTCTTTCCTGCAAGAGAAAGAAAGTTGCGACGGGCATGCCTAGTCAAATTAGTCATCGTTTTGATTGCCACCAAGGCACGAAGTTTTCTTAAAGTATAATTCAACTTTGGAGGCGCGCAGTCAGGAAGGGGGCCTGCCCCCGCTTATGTTTGATTGGCCTTCAACGGACGGGGGTAAACCACCCTTCCTGACCCTGAGACAATTAATCTTGTCTCGATTTCTC
>JBDUCB010000056.1:0-10760 GCA_040003695.1 bacterium | reverse complement strand
AACTTCTGAGGAAAAGGCCTCGAAACGAGGGGTCGTCTAATACCAAAAGTTTAGACGCACCGACAAGGGCTAAAGTCTAACTCGTGGCGCCAAGTGGCGTCAATCAAAGCTTAATTGCGCTGCTTTGTGCGAAAAATACCCGGCGGCGAGTTGGCTGAGAGCTGAGAGCTAACGACCAGCGTTCAGGTTGCTCGGTTAGAATCCGGCCCCAAAAAAATGCATATCGGACTAGACGGCCTACCGCTCACGTCGCCCAAAACAGGCGTTGGCCATTACACCTTCGAGCTTGCCCGCGCGCTCGCCGAAGCAGCCCCGGCAAGCAAGTTTGAGCTTATTTATCCGTCCACTTACCCACTAATCAAACTCGACGCCAGTGAGTCCGGAGATGGGCTTCCCGAAAATCTGAAACTTCAGCGCGCGTCGGTCGGGCTGCTGGCTCGCCACTGGTGGTCTCTCGGACTTCCTCGCTATGTTCGTCAGAATAAGGTCGGACTTTTTCATGGCACGAACTATGACGTGCCACTATGGCGGCGTTGCGCCACCGTTCTTACCATTCACGACCTATCGCTTCTGCTTTATCCTGAGACTCATCCTAAACGAAGCGTCAGACGGGCGCACCGCCGGTTGCCGACGATGGTCCGAACCGCCGATGCGATAATCACGCCCACAAAAAGCGTGCGACGGGAAGTTTGTGAACATCTGGGCGCGGAGTCCGGAAAAGTCTTTGCGGTTCCGGAAGCGGCGCGTGCTGCCTTCCAACCAATGGATTTTGAAGCGACCAGGGATCTGCGTCGCCAGCTCAGCATAGGCGATGAATTTCTCCTGGCGGTGGGAACGATCGAGCCGCGCAAAAATCTGGCGGTGTTAGTGCGCGCATTCGAGCAGATATCGCACGCACGGCCGCAAAGCAAGATACAACTTGTGATCGCAGGAGGCCGCGGATGGCTTACCGATCCATTATTTGAAACCATGAACATTTCTGCTGCACGAGATCGAATCGTGCTCACCGACTATCTTCATGACGAAGAGCTGCGCGCTCTCTACGCTTCCTGCCGCACATTTATTTATCCTTCCCTCTACGAGGGCTTTGGTCTGCCGCCTTTGGAGGCGATGGCCTGTGGCGCACCGGTGATTGCCAGCCGCATTCCGGCCCTGGTCGAAACCGCCGGTGACACGGCGTGGTTCTTTGATCCAATGGATGCAAATGACCTGTCCGAAACTATTCTTAAGTTGCTGGACGATGAAACTGCGCAGTCGCGAAGTTCGATAGCCGGACAAACTCGCGCTGCGGAATTCTCCTGGCAGAAGGCGGCACGGGTGACGCTTGAAGTTTATTCAATCGCTTTGAAAAATTTCTCAGCACGACGATGATCGGCAAAGGAGCGAGGCAGTAGCCCGACCATAAGGGATGGCTAACGAATACACCCCTTAGAGAACCATTGAAGAAACCGAATCAGAAGCCAGAACGCCAAAGCGCACGTGTATTCACTCGTCCTGCCGTCGTCATCTTTCTGTTGACATGGTTCGCATATGGCGCCGCGATTAACTCCAGCAACTTGATCGCTTTTGATCTGCAACAGATTGGCGTCGAGGCAATGGTCGAGCGCCACCACTTTTACCTGGAAGGGTCGGCGTCGCCGCAGATGCAGACAAAAGGCGATGTATTCGACTACGACGGTCACCATTATGCTGCGAAGCAGCCGGGGCAGTTTATGGCGGGGGCGGTCGTTTACTTCGTGCTCCGCAGTCTTGGTCTCACTTACCTCAAGAACTATCTGCTGACTTCTGCGCTCGTCACCTTCTTCACAGCTTCGCTGATTCTGGCTGCATCTGTAGCCGCTGTTTTTAAGATCGCACGTGAGATGGCCGCCGATCGTGACGATCTGTTCTGGCCGCTCGCGGCTGCGCTGAGTTACGCATTCGCTACTACTGCATTTTCATATTCAGGGATCGCCCATCACGATGCGCTCGCCACCGGTTATCTGGTGATTGCTTTCTGCTTCATCTTTCAACTCGCGGGCAGAAACTTAGGCAAGAAGGCGTCGTATCTAAAATCCTGCGCAGCAGGTTTGTTATTGGGGTTAACGATAACGACCTCGATGTTGCCATTCTTCATGGTGATTCTTTGCACGCTCTACTTTTTCTCACTACGACGATGGAGACTCGCGCCGGTATTTCTTATTGGCATGCTCGTGGGTCTGCTGCCGCTATTCATCTATGACGCAGTCAGTTTTGGCAATCCGTTCCGACTGGCAAATGTTGCCGGCGCCGCCATGTTTGCCGACACTTTCTGGCATTTTGATCCGAAAAATTTCGGCGACAAGTTGGCGTTTTATGCGCGCGAATTAATTTTTTATGTTCCGGTGTTTGCAGTTGGCGTTTTTGGACTGTCGTACTACCCGCGTCAAATCAAACGCAGCGCACATTTTCTAATGATACTAGGAATGCTGATTGTTCTTGCAGCATTTGTCTTCAACATCAGTTCAGATGGTGATTGCCAGTTTGGTCCGCGCTACCTACTGCCGGCGATGCCGTTCGCGTGTCTCGGCCTCGTTGGTTACGGTTATCTTTCGCGCTCTGCGGAACGCAAGTTCGCTGCAATCGCGGTCGTGTTGGCAGGCGTCGTTTCGTTTGTCGTGAATCTAATTGGGGCATTGCGCGGCGCGATGAGTTGTCCACATGGACGGAATGCCTTTTGGAGTCACCTCGCTGCGTCTGGGCAAGTTAATGGACCAACCTATCCGCTCGCATTTTGGTTGTTATTGCCGCTATTGGTTTGTACGTCGCTACTTGTCCTGAGTATTAAGACAGCGGGGGCAAGCCCACCTTCCCGACCACGAGCTGATCGCAGTTGAGTTGTGCCTCGTCGGTTCAGTCTTTCATTCGATAGAGGTAGATTGAGTTACCAATTATCACTTCCGGAGTGCGCGTGCGGTACGGGGCGAGATAATTTATTCGTTGCTCTTCCGAGACCAGATTTCCTTGTTCATCGGGCGGCACGGCGATAGTCGAACCGTTAAGAAAAGCAGCGCCGATTGCCACGTAACGCGTTTCCGGAATCATCCGGCCAGGTTTCGGAAAAATTTCGTGGTAGTGAATATCGTAAAGCTCCAGCGTCCCCCAACCACCCGAGAGCGCGCCGCGCACGTCAGTCTCGCCACGCGCGTGCAGGTAATCCGCTAACGCCCGCGCGTCATCGCCCCACTCAATATTCGAATCAGACAAGTACCACCAGTGTGGATGTGCGGATGCGAGCTGGTTCATGTATGGGATGTAATCAGGATAGGCGCGCAACATCTCTACGCTCATCCAGCCAAACGTAAGCATCACGACGGCGACCATCAGGTGATGCGCGTACTTCACGCGAAGCACACGGTCGAGCAAAACTCCTGCGGCGACGAACAGAAAAGAATAAGCCGGCAGAAAATGCCTCACTCCAATATTGATTCGGCTCGACATCGACAAGGCCGCATAGATTGCAAAAGGAACAAGCAACCAAAGGAAACGCCAATCTTTTCGCCAGATGGACCACGCCGCCCAGGCGAGTGCCAGCACCGAGAGAATCAGAAATGGCAGCGACGTCTTGATTGCGAAGGCAACCGGGAAGTAGTACCACCAGCCTTTGGCGCTGTATTGGCCCAGCAGCGACGTTGGGTGCCCATCGCGATTGTGGAGCATGACGTTGTATTGACCGAACAGCCAATAGGTGGGGACGACCTTCGAACCTACTTGAAAGAACGTCATCCAGTTGTCGAATGTAGGCGCAGACATCGTCTCCACCCACTTTACGTCGGCAGGAACGATCGGCGGACGGCGAAAGTAATAAGCGGCATTAACTACAAGAAGGATGACACAAACAACGACTCCCAAATGGATCACGATTCTCTTGCGACTTTCCTTAAAACGCCACGCGAAAATTAAGCCGCCAATTGCCAACGCCGCGATGACGGGCAGCAACACGATCATGGAAAACTTGACGATCAGCGCCAGGCCGGCTGCGAGCCCAAGCAGCAACGCGCGTCGTGTGGTGCGCGCGCCGGTATAGTAACGAAGCACAAAAAAGAAAAGCAGAAAGGCAAACGCGGCTGGCAAATCAGTGTGCACCAGTCGTCCATGTGCGAGCACTGTCGGCTCGAGCGTGTAGAGCGCGACAGCCAACACCGCGGCGCGCGCACCGAACAGATCGCGAGCGTAAACAAAAATAAGAATGCCGAGCCCCAGCGTGATTGGAATCATCATCGCGCGGGCCCAAAATGAGATTGCTTCGAAGTGTGCTCGATTGTTCGGCCAAAACTGTTCGAGATACTTCCATGTCTCTTCCGAGAAATTTCCGGCAACCTCGCCGGGCGTCGGCTGCGCTTCGTTTGGCTGAATGAACAGCAGCGGCAGCGCGGCCCACATTTTTACGAGCGGAGGATGTTCGTTGTTGAGTTGGAACTGTCCAGCAACTAGATGGTAGTATCCGGCCGGAATGTGAACGAGCTCATCATTAGTGATGCTCTTGCGCGAGATTTGCGCGAAGAGGTTAACCGCCATCAAGACCAGTAGCGCTGCGCATACTACTTCCGCTTTGCGGACGGCCACCAGTCGTTTGGCATTGGTAAACGCGGCATCGAACGCGCTAACAATTGTTTTGCCCGGCGCTATCGGAACTTCCTGTTTCTGCTTCAATGCGTCTTCCATTCAATCTTCATTCTAAAATAACGCCGAGTTGTGCGGCTGCGATAGTGGTCTCGCTGCTGCCGCTTATTTATTTTTTTCCAGCCACTCGCGGCAATCTCATTATCTCCCCAGACGATGGCGTGATTTTTAACATACCCATGCGCGTCGTCGTAGCCAACCTGATCCATGCCGGCTATGTGCCGCTCTGGAACCCGTACATGTTCAGCGGTATGCCGCTATTCGGAGCCGCGCAGGCTGGCGTCCTTTTTCCGCTGAACTGGTTCTACCTGCCCTTCAGTATACCTGTCGCGACGAATCTAATGATGCTCTCGACATATGTTGTCGCTGCGCTAGGCGCTTACCTTTTCGCGCGCAGAAGCGGGGCCACTATCGCCGGCGCAGTGGCGACTAGTCTCATCTGGCAGTGGAGCGCTTTCATGGTGGCGAAGGTGGGCCAGACCAACGTTGTTCAGACTGCGGCACTCCTTCCCTGTGTTCTCTGGGCTATAGATCGATATGGGATGAGCGGCAAACGAAGTCACGGTGTGGTACTGGCTCTACTGGTCGCAGTCCAAATCTTTGCCGGCCACCAACAGACATTCGCGTACTCGTTTCTGCTTGCCGCAGCCTATGCGGTTGTAATGGCGCGAGCCTCGTCTAGCCGCGAGCGAAACGCTTATCTCCAGTCGTTGGCTCTATTGGCAGGCGGGGTGGTCCTGGCGGCGGTGCAAATCCTGCCGACCATTGAGTTGCTCCGCAACAGCCTGCGCGCGACAGCGACTTATGATTTCTTCAGCTCATTCTCGATGCCGCCACGTTTCGTGCTGACTTTCTTCGCGCCTTTCATAATGGGCGGCGGTGACGGACAACTTTTTCGCGCGCCTTATATTGGACCTGCGTTCGCCGGTGAATACATCGCATACGTTGGTGCAGCGACGATCATGCTGGCGCTGGTTGCGCTGTTGCTCAAGCAAGACACGCGCACGAAATTCTGGGCGCTGGTGGTCGTGGTTTGCCTGGCTCTGGCGATCGGGCGCTTCCTTCCGCTCAATCTTTACAAACTGGTTTACTACGTCCCCGTTCTTAATCTTTTCCGTGTTCCCGCCCGTCATCTGATGGAGGTGGAATTTGCACTGGCTGTGCTTGCGGGCAGAGGGTTGAGTGCAATCCAATTAATAGCGCCGCGCAATAGGAAGCACGTCTTGCGTGTAGTGGGCGCGGCCGGTGGACTAGTTTTTCTGCTGACATGTCTCACGGTGAGCTGGTGGCGACCATACGGTTTTCAACTCGGGAGAACGGCGCCGGTAACCATACTGCGCGCACCTGAGCTTTTCATTCCTATTGTAATTGCGGTACTCAGCGCCATCGCCCTTTGGGTCTTTGCACGCAATTGCGAAGGTCGTTTCAGATGGAGCGTCGCGTCTCTTTTCGCCGTGCTCGCGTTGGACCTTTGCGTGTGGGGGCAGGCTAGCGGATGGCGTTTTTCACCGACGCGCGCACATCCACTTTGGAGCGAACCGGAATCTCTCCGCGTGCTTCGCAATCTCGAGCGCGAGCGTGGAAACACGCCGTATAGGATTCTCACCGAAGTTCAGCCCTTCTTCATTAATACCGGCCGGGATGAAGAAGAGAAATACAAACTGGGTGAATTCATGTTATCGCTGCAGCCAGACACCTACGTGATGCATGGAGTGGAGAACGCGGCCGGCTACGATGGCTTTGGGTTAACCCGTTACAGCAAGCTGGCGGACGATATGAAGCTTTGGGGTGAACTGACGGATCCCAATCGCAGCGTGCGCGGCCCGGGTCGTGAGTTTGACATTCTCAACGTGCGCTACCTTTTAAAGCAGAACCCGCCAGGCGAGGCGCGAAGACAAGAAACCCAGGCGCCCGCCGCGCAAGCGAATGGTGAGCCCGTACTAGTAAACCTGCGAGGAGTCCCTTTCTCTAGAGATGAGTTGGGTGCGCCGTCGCTGCTAAATGGCGAACGTCTGAGGTTCACAGTGCCGCCTACTGAAGCGAACGGTATCGCGCTGGTTACCAGTCTTGCCTGGTCGGCGGACGTGAAGGACGGTGAAGTTGTTGGGCACGTGCGCTTGCGGGCCGAAGACGGAAAAGAAATTGAGTTGCAACTCCTTGCAGGCGACCATACCGCGGAATGGTCGCATGATCGTCTGGACCTGCAGAATACGATTCGTCATCGTCGTGCGCCCGTGGCTACCAGTTCGGTTGTTACCGACCCTTCGGGAAACTATGAAAGTCACACTTATGTTGCCGAGCTTTCTTTTCCGCGCACGGTCCGGGTGACGCGGGGTGAAATCGAGGTTGCCGCCATCGAAGCTGCGCCGAAACTAACGTTGGACGTTAAACGCGTGTCGCTTCTCAAGTCTGACGCCGCGCAACCTCTGCGAGGCGAATGGCTCGAGAAACTTCCGGCACGCTCAGGCGATGCAGACTCAGCGATGGTAAACGATTCGAAGTCCATGGGGAGTGGACGTTGGCGTTTGGTGGCCGAAACTAATTATTTGCAGTTTTACGAGAACACACGTTCGTCGCCGCGCGCGTGGCTTGTTAGTTCTGAACTTGTGGCGACAGAACAGCAAGAGTTAGACGTGATTCGGACCGGCAAACTCCCCAATGGACAATCGTGGGAACCACTTCAAACGGCTCTCGTCGAAGCGCCTACAAGTCTCAATTTTGGCGCGAACGCAACGCCGGGTAGTGCGGAGGTGACGCGTCACGAGCCGAATCGAATGGAAGTGAAGACTGAATCTGCTGCACCGGCAATTCTGATATTGAGTGAGAACCATTATCCGGGCTGGCGCGCGTATGTTGACGGAAAATCAATAAGCGTGATGCGCGTAAACTACAACCTGCGAGGCGTCGCCGTTCCCGCTGGTAAACATCTCGTTGCTTTTGTATACAGGCCCAAGTCAGTGATCATCGGTTTGGTGATTTCGCTGTTGACGCTTGCTGGGCTGGTAGGTTGGTGGTCTAGAAAGTAAGTACTTAGGGAGAGTCAAGCAGTTTAGAGTACAACCTTTAGGTTGCTGTTCTGTGTGAAAGCGCAAGCTAAAGCTTGTACTCTGAACTTCTTGACCATCACCTCAGAGAAGTGAATATGAGTGATACGAGCAAAGGAGATTCGATACTCGAACGGCCTCGTTTTGTTGACCGGCTTGAAGACTGCTTTTTCTATCACGCGATGGAGCTGCCAGGATTTGGACTAGTTCAAGCACACTGGGATCTGCGCGGGCGATTTGATGACTACGTTGGCGGCGTAGAGGTGACGGGCAAGTCAGTATTGGACGTGGGCGCTGCTACCGGCTTCCTGAGCTTCGAGGCTGAAAAGAAAGGCGCGTCCCGCGTGCTGTCGTTTGACATGAGCGACGCGCGACAGCAAACATTTCTTCCTTTCAAAGACAAACTTTACTTTCGCGACCGCGAGCGTTGGGCCCAACAATATGGCGCCGAAATCGAGCAGTGGAAAAATGCCTACTGGCTTTGTCACCGATTGCTCAATTCAAAAGCGGAAGTTTACTACGGCGACATCTATAACCTATCCAATGAGCTGGGCCAATTTGATATTGCAATCGTGGGATCGGTGCTGGAGCACTTAAGCGATCAAATTTCGGCGCTCGCATCGATCGCACGTCTCACCAAAGAAACTATCGTTATCGTCTCGCCGTTGCTACAGACCGATGAACGCATCGCCAGGTTCGAAGCACTGGCAAGCAATCCTGATGTTGATTTCACCTGGTGGACTTATTCGCTCGGAGTTTATCGGGAAGTGTTTGGCATGCTTGGCTTCAGCATCGCGAAAGTGAGTCACGCAAAGTATTACTACATGTATGGCGACAGGTTCGAGGAGAGATCGTCCATCGTGGCGGTGCGTCAATAGTCCAATGTCCAACGTCCAAGGTCCAAAGTCCAAAGTCGGAAAGCTATTCAAGCAGTTCAGAGTACAACCTTCAGGTTGTTCTTGGTGACAAGGACGCAAGCTGAAGCTTGTACTCTAACCTTTTTGAAGTACGTTGGACGTTGGACATTCGACGTTGGAGATTGGACAGGACTTTGGACGATTAGTCGTCCTTGTTTTCAACCTCAAAGGTAAATACCAACGGCTGGGATCCTCTTTCTTCAAACCAACAAACCTGCTGATCCACAAGATCGATCTTAACGGTGTAACTACCTGGCTCCAAAGGCACCGGGCAGGGGATGTCGATTGTGAAAGACTGACCCGGCGCGACCGCTCGCGGCAGCATGGGGTGGCCGTGAACCTCGCTGACAATTTTGCCGCGCTCATTGCTAACCTTAACGCCCGGCATCACCACGCCGGCGCGCAGAGTCTGCCCGCTGAGCCATAGCGTGTCGCCCGCATTCTTAATTGTTATCCCGAGGTTGAGCTTCGCGCCTGCTGCGATGCGTCGCGGGGGCGAATCATTCAAGGTGAACTCGGCGCGCAAGACGCCTGGTTTCCGGCTGTCAGGCACGGTTGTCGCCGGCGCGTCTTCGGCGACTTTAATGCAGGTCAGGTAGTGGTAATCCGTCGCGAGCGACCGCAAGGGTAGGCGGTTGTCTTCCAACATCTCACGCTCGAAGAGACCGTTGACACTGACGTAGTCGCCCACGACGGCGAAACCGTTATCGGAAATTAGCTCGCGCAAGTAGTCCGAAGTGAAAGGCGATTCGAGCGTTCCGTACCGGCGCATCACATCCTGCAACTCATCTTCCGTTGCCGAACCGGCCGATGGTTTGTGACCTTCAAGAATAAATAGCAAGCCGCCCACGTCCAGCATCGCCGCCAGGTGACGAAACACTGCTTGCTCGTCTTCGAAGTGATGTAACGCGTCGTAACAAATCACCGCATCAAACTTTTGCGCGAGCGGCGCTATCTCGATGTCCTGCGTCAGAAAGTGGCAGCGCAGCGTGGTCTCGTGATCGACGTCATAGGGAACGCGTTCGATACGCTCGCGGGCCATGCTGACGAGATCGTCACTGATGTCGATGCCTGTTACGTTGTAGCCAAGCCGCGCGAAATATTCGCTAAGCCAACCAGAGCCACAGCCTACGTCGAGAATTCTGGCGCCGGGTGGCAGCGCGAGCACGCTGGCCATGTTTGCAAAATCGGTGAAGTGGCGATGCGTTTCGGCATCCATGCCGTTGCCAAGATGTTTGTCAGGCTTATTCGCAAGGTTATAAAACGGCTTTGTCCTGAGATAGTAACTGCGCTCGGCATCGAGCAGACGCGGGTACTCCAGGGCAGCGCGTTTGTAATCGATGTCTTCAAGTTTTGGCAGCCTGCCGGAGGGTTCAGCCTCTGAAGTTGTTGCATGTCCGTTGTCATGGCTGATACCCCCGGTTCTGAGTACTGATTCTTCCTTCATGGTCGATCCGCTGCCGGGATCTGCGGCCGAGACGCCCGCGCTCCCGGCATTACGTTGAACTTCGGTTCTGTAAGGCGCTGCTGGCGCGATCAGTGCGACTTCCTCGGCGACGCCGCGCAAAAACACATCATTGTTTGTTCGCACTCCAAGCAAAGAAATTTCCTTCGCGAGGTTATTGAGAAGCTGCTTGCGGGGACGGCGCGCGATCGTCTCCCGGATGAATGAAAGATAACTGGCGGCACTCTGCTCAATGTCGTGTTCCGTCAGAATGTAATTGCGCGCGTTCGCGCCAATAGCTTCGCGCAGCTTTGCGTCTTCGATGAGCCGTCGCAGATAAGCTTGGAGTAATACGTCAGCATCCTGGTCATGATCTACTTTCACCACCGCATCGTTTGGTAGCTCTGAAAATGCACCCACATTCAAGACGATCGCGGGAACGCCGGCTGCCATGATGCGACAGAGACTAGCGGATGTTTCGCCGACTGTGCGCTCGCGCAGATTAAGCGCGATGTCGGTGGCAGCAATGCGCCGTTCAAACTCGTCCAGCAGCACATGACCTGTGATCGTAACGCGATCTTCCATGTGGTATTTCCGCACCCACGCATGCACATCAAAGAAGGAGTTTGGCTCGCCGACTAGCGTGTAGTGAAACTCGTGATCTTCTTTAAGCGATGACAAAGCACGTAAAGCTTTTTCAATTCCTTTGCCGGG
>JBDUCB010000039.1:0-10764 GCA_040003695.1 bacterium | reverse complement strand
ACTTAAGCAAGGTGGTGGCAACCGAAACGTTTTCGGGTCAATCATGATCGCGAGATTTGGAGCTACCGGAAACTTCCTGGAGCCTACGTTTGATTATGGCGATGGTGGGGGCACTTCTAACCTACAATACGATTCGAATGGTGATCGCGGATCAGTCGTGATGGCGGGAACGAAAGTTTTGGGAGTTGTCGAGAAATAGACTTCGCGCCAACAAACAGTTGCGAGTGATTCAAAAACGCTTTGTGAACATTTAGCGAGATAGTCAGGACTGACAAGGGGATCGCCGGGGTTATCGGTTAGTCGTGAGTGGCAAACCGGTAGCCTCGGTTTTTTTGTTTATTGCTGCAAACTAGATGCAAACAGCTATTGCCCGCGTAACTGTTGTACAATTCCGTGGCCGCCTGGTCGCGTCCACGAACCAATGCCTGACATCCTCCTTGTTGAAGACAAAGATAGCCTGCGCCGCGTTTTACGTTTGACTCTGGAGAACGCCGGCTACACGGTCAGCGAAGCCGCCGATGCCCGCTCCGCTCTCAACGAAATCTCGAGCGTTCCACACAAATTAGTTCTAACCGACCTGCGCATGCCCAACGGCTCGGGTCTTGACGTGCTGCGCGCCGCCCGTAGTGCAGACAGCGGCACGCCGGTGATTGTCATGACTGCTTTCGGCTCGATCGACGAAGCAGTGCAAGCGATGAAGGATGGAGCGCATGACTTTTTGCAAAAGCCAGTTGACTCAAATCACTTACTGTTGATTGTCGAACGCGCGCTCGATCAGGCGCGGCTGCGCACTGAAAACATTCTGTTACGCGAAGAATGGTCACGCCGGTATGGCTTCCCACGCATCATCGGCGAATCCGAAGCAATCAAACGCGCAGTCGCCGAAACCCAACGCGTTGCACAGACTCAAGCGAACGTCTTGTTTTTGGGCGAATCGGGAACCGGCAAAGAGCTCGTCGCCCGCGCGATTCATCACCTTTCTGCGCGTCGCGAAAAACCTTTCGTGGCTATAAACTGCGCGGCCATCCCGGAAACGCTCATTGAGAACGAATTGTTCGGGCACGAACGTGGCGCTTTCACCGGCGCCAGTGACAGGCGCCTGGGAAAGTTTGAACTGGCTTCGGGCGGGACGGTTTTTCTGGATGAGATCGGCGAGTTGCCGTTAGCCGTACAGGGTAAGCTGCTTCGCGTGATCGAGGAGAAGGTCGTAGACCGGATTGGCGGACGCGCGCCAGTGCCGGTGGATGTCCGGGTGGTAGCGGCGACGAACAAGGATTTGAAAGCAGCAGTGGCCAACGGTGAATTTCGCGGCGACCTTTTTTTCCGTTTGGCTGTATTCCCAGTCGAGATCCCTCCGTTGCGCGAGCGCGACGGCGATGTACTGATGCTGGCAAAACATTTCGCCGCTGAGTTGGGAAAGGAATTGCGCGGTCGCGAAGCAAATCTCAGCGAGAACGCGTGTGGCGCATTGCGCACGCATCGCTGGCCGGGGAATGTTCGGGAGTTGGAGAACGCAATTGAGCGCGCTTGTATTCTTTCTGATTCGCTAGTGCTCGAACCCGACGACCTTGGGCTTGTACCTCGAGGCGGCGACGAGCAAACACCTAATTCGTTTGACCTTAGTGGCAGTCTATCTGAAGTTGCCCAGCGGGCTCTGCGCTTCGTTGAGCAACGGAAGATCGCTGCGGCATTGAAAAACAATAACGGCAACAAGAATCAAGCTGCAGAAGAGCTGGGCGTCAGCTACAAAACACTCTTAACAAAAATAAAAGACTACAATCTCTGATCCCAGATGCACGATTCTTCCAACGCCAGCACTTCTCCTCCAACTCAGGCGGAAAGTGAGACCGCTGAAACACATGATGAATCAAGTTCGATCGCCGGCGAGACTATCGAACAGGTGGGCGACGCAGGAATTGAATCGCCCGTTGGCGAAACATTAAGACCTGAGCGCAGTAGTGGTAAATCCGCTTTCCTGGTCGGTGCGGGCATCCTTATCAGCCGCATCGTCGGCTTAGTTCGACAACGAGTATTCGCACACTACTTCGGAACCTCAGCAGCCGGCGATGCCTTTAGTGCGGCGTTCCGCATTCCGAATTTCCTTCAGAACATCTTTGGCGAAGGCGCTCTCTCAGCTTCATTCATTCCGGTGTACGCCAAACTGCTGGCGCACGATGACGAAGAGCAGGCGGCACATGTCGCCAACGCCATACTCGGGATCCTTGCGCTGGTAGTTTCAGTGATCGTGCTCGCCGGTGTTCTAACTACGCCTTATATAATTTCTGCCATTGCCCCCGGATTCAAGGGCGAGACGCGCGAGTTAACCATTCGTCTGGTGCGAATTCTCTTTCCCGGCGCTGGCTTGCTGGTCCTCTCCGCGTGGTGTCTGGGTGTTCTCAACAGCCATCATCGCTTCTTTATTTCTTACACCGCGCCGGTCGCCTGGAACCTTGCGATGATCGCTTCCCTCGTAGTCTTTGGTCGCAAGGTCGGACAATTCCCACTCGCGGAATACGTCGCCTGGGGTTCAGTTATCGGCAGCGCGCTGCAATTTGGGGTACAGCTACCAACTGTGTTCCGCCTCGTACGACGACTTCGTCCGGTGATTGACTTGGCAAGCATGCAGGTCAGGACTGTGGTCAGAAATTTTTTCCCAGTCTTCATGAGTCGCGGAGTAGTGCAGATCAGTGCCTTTGTTGACGCTGTGCTTGCAAGCTTTCTCCCGGAAGGTTCGGTCGTCGCGCTGACTTATGCGCAAAGCCTTTACACGTTGCCAGTCAGTTTGTTTGGGATGTCAGTGTCGGCGGCAGAACTGCCGGCGATGTCCCGCGCGATTGGTAATACCGAGCAGGTTGCCGAGGTACTGAGACAGCGTCTGGATGATGGCCTGCAACGTATTGCTTTTTTCATTGTTCCTTCGTCGATGGCGTTTCTCGCTTTGGGCGATGTGATCGCGGCGGTGCTTTATCAAACCGGACAGTTTAAGCACGACGCTTCAATTTTCGTTTGGGGAATTCTTGCAGGCTCAACCGTCGGCCTGCTCGCTTCCACATTGGGACGTCTCTATTCCTCCACTTACTACGCTCTTCATGACACCCGTACGCCATTGCGCTACGCGATCATTCGCGTCGCATTAACGACTGCGTTGGGTTACCTGTGCGCCCTTCCGCTGCCGATTGCGTTAGGCATCAATCCGAAATGGGGCGTCGCCGGACTGACAGCTTCGGCCGGCGTCGCCGGATGGATTGAGTTTGCATTGCTGCGTCGAACACTCAATCGACGCATCGGTAAAACAGGCCTGGCAACTTCATACGTCGTAAAGCTCTGGCTGGCCGCGTTCGTAGCCGCGGGCCTCGGCTGGGGTCTGAAGTTGCTTGTCGGCCACCTTCATCCTGTTCCTTTGGCGGCAGTAGTTCTTGGCGGTTACGGAGTTTGCTATTTCGCAATCACCTCAGCTCTTGGAATAACAGAGGCACGAGCAGTGGTTGGGCGGCTGGTACGGCTGATCAGACTCGGGAAATAGGCCTTTTCCTCCATCTCTCTCACCACGACAAATCCTGAAAGCCCCTGTTTATTGGTTCTTTTCCAAAGGGTAAGGAAATTAAATGGTCGCTGTGCAGCGCGGGCGAAACCCGGAATTACACAGAGACTTACTCGAGGAGGAGATTGAGGAAATGAACAAGCTTTTCACTAAGGGAATTTTTGCTCTCGGAGCCCTGTTGACTCTCTCGCTCGCCGGCACCAGCGCGCGAGCCGACAACTTTCTGATTGTTCCTGCAGGACCAACAATAATTCAGCCTGCCGGTCTTGGAACCGTCAACACCGTGCTGGTGTTACAGACTCAGGGTTCCGCAACTTCAGGCTTCGGATCGGTTGCTTACGATCCAAACAGCACGAGCTCGAATCGTAAAGGCGACGTGGTCACCGGAAGCCAAGTTATTGGCGGTGCTAACAATCAAACATATTCAGTTACCGATTTGGGCATCACCAACGGCAATCTGTGCATTAACATGAACATTAACGACCCCAATAAGGGCGGTAGCAATGCCGGACCAGTTGGGTCAATTGTTCTCAATACGTTGATTCTAACCGCCTACGATCAGTCCGGAACAGCGGTTTTCAGCGCACATCTCGCTGATGCGTTAACACTGCGCGAAGCTACTCTGAACGGCAACGGAACAGGTAGTTCCGATTTCACTTTCGCATTAAACGCTGACGCTTCTGCCGCTCTGGCTGCCGCGATTGCAGCTAACTCAAATTTGAGATTGGGTCTGGCAGCAAGTGTGTCGGACGCCTCGGGTGGACACGAAAGCTTCTTCTTCTGCAAAGGCTGTGGCGGGAATCGGGAAGTTCCAGAACCAGCCACGATGTTATTGCTCGGTACCGGCTTGGCCGGAACGGTGGGCGCAATTCGCCGACGGCGCAACGCAGCCAAAACTGATTAAAATCGATCTCCTTCCTTGAGATACAAGAGCCTGAGCAGGTCACAAACCTGCTCAGGTTTTGCTATGAAGATTTTTCTGGAGAAATGGAAGCATTGATTATTTAGTTAGTTATCCTGGAAAAACGGACGGGTTGGTGCAGCGGCAGAGGCGAGGCGGCCTCGGGCCGCCATTTTTGTTTTCCAGGAAACTCTCGCAAGCATTTCCAGCTTTCGATTGACCGCCTCACAAACTCGTCCTTATGATGAAAAACGTGCAGCCGGTTATCTCAGCTCAGCAAATGCGGGAAATCGATCACCTCACTGTCCAGCAAAATCAGATCTCTTCGCTCCAATTGATGGAATCAGCCGCCAGCGCCTGTCTTCAGGCGATTGCCGCAACCTTTAGCGAAGGCTTGGGCGGCAAGAAAATACAAATACTTTGCGGCCCAGGAAACAACGGTGGTGACGGCGCCGCACTCGCGCGTCAACTGACGTCGCTCAACGTTCGCACCGACGTAATAGTTTTCGGAAGCGTTCGCGACACGAGCGGCGATGCGCGTCACAACTTCGAAGCGGTTAGTGGATTGGGAAGCCCCGGGACTCTGCCGCAAGCCGCTCACTCAAGTTTCATCGAATGCCGCGACGCGAAGCAGTGGCAAGAGATTGCGGCAGCTGCTTCATCCTATGATGTGATTGTCGATGCTCTTTTCGGGACGGGGCTGAAACGGCCGCTGAGCGGAATGTTTGTCGACGTCGTGAGATATCTGTCGGCAGTTAAGAGCCGGCAAACATCCGATCACGGACCCTTGGTTGTTTCCGTGGACATCCCTTCTGGTCTCGACGCAGATCAGTCGGAACCGATCGGTCCTGCCGTCGTGGCTGATCTTACGATTACATTCACCACACCGAAAGTCGCAAATGTTTTGCCACCGGCGTCGCATTTGAATGGCAAACTGGTGATAGCAGATATTGGTTCTCCGCAGGAACTCATCAACGCAGCAGATTCAAAACTTTTTCTAACCGAGGAGTGCGATGCGCGGAACTGGCTGGTTAGCACGCGCTACGTGCCCGACTCTTTCAAGAATACGCATGGTCACGTGTTAGTGCTTGCGGGTTCGCGCGGTTACACGGGCGCGGCGGTGCTTTGCGCGAACGCGGCTATGCGTGCCGGTGCGGGCTTGGTGACCGTCGGCACGCCGGCCTCTTCACAAGCTGCGGTGGCGGGCGCTGTGATGCCAGAGGTAATGACGACTGCGCTGGCCGAAACCGATCGTGGAGCACTGAGCGATGCCGCAATCGAACATGTGATCGGATTGACTGCGAAGATCAATGCAGTGGCCATTGGACCAGGTCTGTCGGCGACGGACGAACGCACGCGCTGCTTTGTTTATTCAGTGGTAAAACAGCGCCGGACCGCAATGGTAATTGATGCTGATGCTTTGAATTGCCTGTCGCCGTGGCCCGAGGATTTACAGGGGTCACGCGGAGCCCAGTTGATCCTGACGCCACATTCGGGCGAGATGTTGCGCTTGCTTGGTGCGACAAGTAAATCGAATATCAAGGATCGCGTTGCGGCAGCTCGCGATTTTGCCACACTTCACAAACTGATTCTTGTTTTGAAGGGCACGCGCTCGCTGGTCGCAGCACCCGACGGTCGCGTTTTTATCAATCCAACCGGAAACGCTGGACTTGGGACGGCTGGCGCCGGCGATACGTTGACAGGAATCATAGCTGCGTTTGTCGCGCAGTCAGCAGGGACCTTGAAAGAAAAAGCGGATCCGCTGGCAGCAACGATTGCGGCGCTTTATGTTGGTGGACTTGCGGGCGATTTCGCGGCACAAAAACTGGGAATGCGCACGATGGTGGCTTCCGACATTCGCGAACACTTGAGCGATGCCATACGCTCACTCGATCCGAAGGGCGAGCAACCGTAGAACGACCTATCTTTGTTTAGAAGCGGCACTCGTGCCGCCCCGAGTTCGGACAAGTTCCAACTCTAAACTACGTATCAATGAGTAACGTTGCACAGCAACACATTTCAACCGGCGAATGGACCACTCGTGAAGCAGACGAAACCTTTGAACTCGGCAAACAAATTGGCTCACAACTTTGCGGCGGAGAAATTCTGCTCCTCGATGGCCCACTCGGCGCCGGCAAGACAATTTTCGTAAAGGGCCTTGCTGCCGGTCTCGATGTTGATGCCGACGAAGTAACCAGTCCATCTTTTACGCTCGTCAACCCATACACTGGGCGCCTGCCGCTTTTTCACATCGATCTCTATCGCCTCGACGCCGGAGCAGCTGCTGCACACGCAGTTGATCTTGAAGAACTGCTCACCAATGAACAGGCGGTGATTGTGATTGAGTGGGCCGAGCGTTTGGGCAAATATCCACTGCCGCCATGCGTCTGGCACGTGCGTGTGCAGGGCGACGGCGCTGCAGAGCGCAGCATCGCGATTTCGCAGGGCGGGATGAACGATTAACTGCTAAATGTCTTGACCCGAACACTGCGCTGAGAATATAAGGGAATTGAGATTCGAGGAGGCCACCCGTTGTCCACGCACGTCAAAACAGCAGACGCTCTACAAACCGAAAAACTTGACGGTAATGATTTCTCCCTTGCAGCGCTGGTAGAAGCGCTGGAGTCGCAGACGAGGGTGCCGTCACTCGAACAGATCTATGATTGGCTCGAGAACGCAAATATCTCCGACGAAGAGTTGCAGCCCTACATCGGCTTCAAAGACGGCAACTACTGGCGTCATCGCGTTTGTCGCAACGAGTTTGTAGAGATGCTGGTGTTGTGCTGGCGTCCCGGTCATCGCACTCCCATCCACGATCACAACGGCTCGCACGGAGGTGTTAAAGTTCACGAAGGACCTTTGTGGGAAACGATCTTCACTTACGACGAGGAGAAAGGTTTGGAGTACAAGTCCGCACGCGAATGCGCGCCGGGCTGCGTTACCGGTTCAGATGTTCCTGACATTCATCAGCTCGGTAATCCGGACGTCAGCGACCGCGACCTCATCACCATTCACGTTTACGCGCCGCCACTCGGCGTTCTGCACACCTACAAGCCCGGCAGCACCAAAATCGATCTGTACGTGCCCGACGACACGGAAAGTCTGGCATAACTTCACTTCTGCTTAACAAAAGTTTCCACACTTAGATCGTTGCC
The DNA here is from genome assembly GCA_040003695.1 of bacterium. Taxonomy (GTDB): domain Bacteria; phylum Acidobacteriota; class Blastocatellia; order Pyrinomonadales; family Pyrinomonadaceae; genus PSRF01. The sequence goes on along the minus strand of JBDUCB010000039.1, from coordinate 3,167 downwards.
ATCGGTGGTGAACGTGATAGTGCCGCAGTTACCTGTTCGTAACACTTGCGCGCCTGCAACTTGCCATCTTTTTACGACCTCAGGATTGGGATGTCCAAAAATCGAAGTTTGCCCAACTGAAATCACAGCATAACGCGGTTGCGTGGCTGCGATGAAATCTGGTGTCGACGAAGTCTTGCTGCCATGATGCGCAACTTTCACGACATCTGCTTGAATTTTCTCGCCCAATAGCGCCAACACTTCTTCCGCGCGCGCCTCGATATCGCCGGTAAGTAAAATCGATCGACGGCCAAACATTAACCGAAGGACGATTGAATCGTTGTTTTGCGATGGCAGGTTGGAACTCTGCGCGGGAGGCGGCCAAAGAATACGCATCCCCACGTCGCCAAACTGCAATTGATCGCCGCCGCCAATTATCTGCAAAGGGATTCGTCGGGCAGAACTGGTTTGCACAAAGCGTTGGAATTCGAGATCGCCTTTCGGTATTCTGGCCACCAACGCGGCGCGCACCCGAAAGTTTCGCGCGATGTCGTTCAAGCCATCAATGTGATCTGCATCCGCGTGCGTCGCCAGAATGTAATCCACTCGGTCAAGACCACGTTGCCAGAGAAATTCCGAGACAACTGCTTCGCCAATACTCCGGCTATCGCGTTCAAAACTTTCCTCGTCAACGTCAGAGCCGGTGCCCGGGCGAAATGGGCCAGGCTTGCCGCCGCCATCCACCAACAGCGTGACACCGTTCGGCATCGTCACGAGGGCAGAATCGCCCTGACCCACGTCAAGAAAATCCACGTGAAGTTTTCCGTCAGGCCGCGGCGCGCTCCAGGGGTGCAGCACGACAACTACAACCGCAAATACCTGGACGAGCAAAGCAAGCGGAATGATCCATCGCGATCTTATCTTCTTTGAAGCTGAAAGCTGTAAAGGCCGCCAACTCCAAAGCAGCCAAACCAACGCAGCGACTGGCAAGTAGTACAAAACGTAAATTGTTGAGGCCCGACCGCTGTATTCAGGCAGTCGAGTTGAGGCAATACCGGCGCGAGCAAAGGGATCGACGCTATGAACCATCAGCCAATTCAGGCCATTCGTTAAACTGATAAAAGGGGTGGCCAGGGTCGTGCTAAGTTGTGCCAGCAACAACGCGAACATGGCGATGATGGCCAGTGCCGCCATCATCATGCTGACACCAATGTTCAATAGTAACGAAGCAAACGACAATCGATGAAAATAAACGATGAGTAGCGGCAGCAACACGAGTTGTACACTCGCAGACACAACAATGGTTGAGAATGCATAACGCAACGGCCGTTGCAAATGAAACCGATCCAGGAATCTTGCTGCTGGGGCCTTAAGAAGTTTGCAGGTGTAGTTAGCTTGTTTAAGTTCAGACTGCCACTGCCGCTCACTCCAGAAAAGGCTCTCGCCGATAATTAGCAACCATGGCACGCAAGAAGGTGGATAGGGCGTCTCGCGTGTCGGTCGCCAGGCTCCCACCGCGCTGATTTTCTCCAGCAGCGGCCAGGACAACAAAACAATTGCGGTCACTGAGGCAAACGTCAACTGAAAAGACGGATCGAGCAAATCGCTGGGCCGCCATGCGAGTAAAGCAACGGCCGAGCCGCCCAGCGCGTTAAGTGAAGATGCATGACGCGAAACTAATGGCGCGAGTATCACAAGTGTGAACATCAACGCGGCTCGCACAACCGAAGCCTCAGCACCCACCGCGAGCGCGTAGGCCCAAAGCACAATCGCCGAAAGAATGAACTGCATTGCTCGATTCCGTGTGAACCGTCTCGCAACCAGGAAGACCATCCCACCAAGAAACGTGATATGCAGTCCACTGATTACGAGTACGTGAAAGGTTCCACCCTCACGAAAGCGTTCAGAAGTTGCTTGCGACAAGAAGTAACGGTTTCCAAGCAGGGCCGCATCGAGCACGCCGGCGGTTTCTTTTGAGAAGCGAGAATCTATTTCGGTTTGAATCTTGCGACGCCAGTTGTACAACCAGGCTAAAGGCAGAAATACGCGCTCATTTTCCAGCCGCTCGATCAGCAGCGGACTCTTTATTAGCGCGGTTGCGTCATAGCCTTGTCGGTCGAGATATTCGGTGAAAGAAGACACGCCGGGATTGCGAAAGCTGTCGGCGCGCTCCAACCTCGTCATCACACGCAAGGTCGCGCCATAGTGAAGATCGAGCTCGTCAAATTCATGTTCGTTTTTCTGCGAAACGCGAGCGAGCAACATGACTACGCCTGATGTTTGCCTTTCCGTATTTCCTGCTCGAATCTTTCGCGTCTTCAAGCGAAAAAACAGTCGTTCCGGCGCAAGTTCCGGTTCTTGTTCAAGCACTCCAGTCAAATCAACCAGCTCGCCAACTTTGATCAGTCCGTCATCCAACAAGTGTCGAACTTGATTTGGCGGGATTCGGCTTTTCTCAACAACGGCGAATGCGCCACCGAGAGACAGTGTCCCGTACAACACAAGTGCGGTCGCGAATCGTAACTTTAGTATTTGTAATGCCAGAATCGCGCCTGCCGAGATCAACGCGCCGCAGACGATAAACAACCAAAGTGAATTGAACAGGAAGGTGCCTGCCAGAATGCCGAGCGCGAATGCACCGGCAAGCTGGGCCAAAGGATAGACCGCCGCCGCATGATGGCCTTTGGAGGTGGGATCGGCAGCGACAGTAGGAGAGATCGCCGCGCGATCGGACGCCGCAACCGGAGAACTGCGAGATGACATTGTTTAGATTGAACCAAGCGGCAGGGGTGATTTGCCGATCTGAGATCTCAGATTTGGGGATCTCAGATTAAGGAAGTCACTGCTTAGGAGTTTGCTTTTCCCAAAGTCTTCAAAATTCCGAATCGACCTACAAGCTTACTGGCGAACGACCAAAGTTTTATTGCCAACGGCGACCAACTACAAGTCGCTTGCCCTAAAAATCACTGTTCGACAAACGCACTACTGTCTCGACGTGATGGGTCTGCGGGAACATATCAAATGCGACGATGGAGTCAAGCGAATAGCCGCCGGCCAGCAGTTTATTAAGATCGCGCGCGAGCGTGGCCGGATCGCACGAGACATAGCAGATCTTTTGCGGCGCTACTGAAAGGATTCCTTCAACAACTCCGCTTTCAGCTCCAGTGCGTGGCGGATCGAGCAATAAA
>JBDUCB010000135.1:0-3195 GCA_040003695.1 bacterium | reverse complement strand
CGCGAGTTAAGGTAAAAACTTCTAAACAATCATCTCCCACAAAGTTTTACGAAGAAGCAGATACATTTACGCTGATTCTTCATGCTGAGCCTATACCCAGTTACGATCCAGGAAAACACTCGTGCAAAATTCACAAATCCGGTTGCTTGCGGTGGCCCTGTCTCTAATCGCATTAACGTCTCCAGTCAAAGCTCGGCAGGGCTGGACCGGAACGCGTGTCGGTGAGGCAGGCCGCGACCTGAATACAGTTTACTTTCTTGATGCCAAACGAGGCTGGATCGGCGGCGATGGCGGTTTTCTTGCTAGCACAGACGATGGCGGCGGCAGTTGGGTGCGGCAAACAGTTGATACTGCCGACGCAATCAACGACGTCTACTTCCGTGACAAAGAAATCGGTTTTGTGTTGGCCGGCAATGCGGTCTTTTCAACGCGCGATAATGGCGCCCATTGGACTGAGGTGCGCCGCTTTCTGCCCAAAGAGTTTGATGGCGCAGACGTTGAACTGTACAGCGTGCGCTTCTCGAGCAAGAAAAAGGGCTGGGTGGTTGGTTCTGTCAGCAAGAACGATCGGGTTACTGATAGCATTCTGCTCTACACCGAAGATGGCGGCGAGACGTGGCGTCGCCAGCGCGCGCCCAGCCGTTTGGAGTTGATTAATCTTGAATTCGCTAATGATAAACGCGGCTGGATCGTAGGCACAGGCGGCACGATCCTGGCAACGGTAGACGGCGGACAAAGCTGGACAAACCAAGGGTCTGGAACCTCGGGAACAATCTATCACCTGGATTTTCGTAACGACAAACGAGGGATTGCCGTAGGTGAACGCGGCACGATCTTGCGAACGATTGATGGCGGCACCACCTGGACCGCCGTGACCATCAAGACGCGCGCGACACTCTTGAGCATTCAATTCGTAGATGACAACAGCGGTTGGGCAATCGGCCGCGCCGGCACAATTCTGCGTACTGACGACGCCGGCTTGACGTGGGTTGAACAGGAATCAGGCACTAAACAAAATCTCTACGGAATCTATTTTGTGAAGAAGGCTGGTTGGGCAGTAGGCGGCGACGGCATGCTGCTTCATTATCAGCAATAGTCAATTTGCAGCCGCACAGCTGGAAGCAACCGAAAACTATTGAATTGACATCATAGACTTGAAGTTATCTGGATGGCGTAGCAATAACAGCCACCAGTAATTTCGGTTCCTCCTGTGATTACGCCCGGCGCTAAAGGCCGGGCGCTTTTTTTGTTTGCAACCTGATCAGGTAGATTCAATTGAGAAGTGACGCTTGTGAACCGGTAGCTCATCCAAGAGGCCAGGGAAAAACCTATGTTTCCCTCTCCCTTTGGGAGAGCGAAAAAGGGAGAGGGGTCGTCCGCTGCGCGGACTCATCGTCTTCTTAACTCGCTAGTTGATTGTTGACTTCAGTCCCTGCGGGCTTCCGCGCTTTCCGCTCGAGTGCCGCTAAAGGTTAAGGCAGGCGCATCTTGCAGGCTGATGGTTCCATCGATCTGATTGTGCGCGACTTCCGCAGAAATGTTTGCTTCGATTGCGTGGCCCGCAACATCGAGCGAGACGTTCGCGGATAACGAGTCGCCATCAACCGTGAGAGTTAACAATTCGCCGCTGCCCATTTCTGATTTAACTCTTCCTGACAAACCTTTTTCACTTCTCGCCAATATGAGAGTTGCCGGAATACTCTGGCCAAGCGGTGTAGCAATTTGCAGCAACCAGTCTCCGGCAAACCCGGCAGTTGCCGCGGGGGAAGCGGAGGGGGAAGAGGAGGGCCTGCTTTTCCTCTTGCCTGTCGTGTTATAGAACTCAATATCTTCAGCGTAAGGCTTGATCTGTTCACTCAACTGAGCGCCATCGCCGACGATAACAATTGCTGCTTCATCCGGCCTTACGTACTTAACTGCCACTGCCTGGATTTGTTCTCTGGTTATGGACTGAATTTGGCTGCGATAGGTCTCCAGATAATCGTCTGGCAGACCAAACATTTTTATCTGAAGCAGTTGATCGATTAAACCTTCCTGAGTTTCCAGTCGGATGGGAAACACCCCGGTCAGGTACGACTTGGCATCGGCGAGCTCTTTTTCAGAAATGGCCTCGCTGCGAATTCTGCCAAGCTCATAAAAGAATTCCTTCAGAGAGTTGCCGGTTACTGGAGTCCTCACCTCGGCAGTCGCGCGAAAAGTGCCTGCGGTGCGGCGCGCATCAAGGCTCGAGTAAGCACCATAGGTGTAGCCCTTGTCTTCGCGCAGATTCATGAACAATCGCGATGAAGCGTTGGCGCCGAGGACGGTGTGCATGACCAACATGGGAAAATAATCAGGACTCGTGCGCGTGATCCCGGCGTTAGCGATAACGATGTTGGCCTGCGCCGAGCCGGGCCGATCGATGACATAAGCTGAACGAGACCTTCGTGTAGGCGGTGCAGGGAAGTCATCACCGGCCACTGCTCCCTGTTGCCAGTTACCAAATAGCTCCTCGATGCGCTGCAGCAGCGAATCGTGATCAACCTCACCGGCAACCACCAGTACGGCATTATTCGCAACAAACTTCGAGCGATGAAATTCGATCAAACGCTCGCGCGTAGTCGCATCAATGGCTTCCGGCGTGGGTGCAGTGACCGAATACGGATGGTCGCCAAACATCACTCGCGCCACCATCTCAGTAGCCAGGAACGAAGGCTGCGCACGTTGCTGCTTCAAGCTCTCTTTGGTGTTCTGCTTGGTGAGTTCAACCTCATTCGCCGGAAACACAGGCCTGAGCGCCACATCCGCCATCAGCTCCAGAATCTCATCGCTGAAAGTTGTAAGCGAAGAAGCCGCAACGGTGGTGTAGTCGGAGTTTGCGCCCGCTTGCAGAGTTGCTCCCAGGCGCGCAACTTCGTCAGCAATTTCTCGACTGGTGCGCGACTGTGTCCCTTCAGTTAACAAGCCGGTAAGCATATCGACGAGACCGGGCAGTTCTTTAGGGTCGTGCGCGTCGCCGCTGCGCAACGCCAGTCGATAACTAACCAGCGGCAAGCGATGATCTTCAACGACAACTACCAGCAGGCCATTTGGCAGCGTCGTTTCTGAAGTGGTCGGTAGCTTTATCGCTCGCGGAGGCAGCGGCGGCGGTTGTTTTTTGAGAGACTCCGGTCGTGTGTTCGTCTCACCGCACGTCGAAGTGCTGGCCAGCGCCCT
>JBDUCB010000165.1:0-10773 GCA_040003695.1 bacterium | reverse complement strand
GGTCGCTATAACCTGCGCGAAGTGCGCGGCGTTGGCATAACGCAGGTAGTGAAAGACAGTCCGGCGGAAAAGGCGGGCTTGAAAAAAGACGATGTGATTTTGAGATTCGACGGTGAAAATGTCACCAGCGTCAAAAAACTCAATCGCCTCGTTTCTGAAGTGGCTCCCGATCAAAGTGTAAGACTGGGGATCAGCCGTGGCGGGTCGGAGCAGGAAGTTTCAGTCACAATCGGCAAGCGTAATGAATCGCTAAACGCGGGCGAAGGCTTTCGCGCTTTGCAGGGAATGCCAAATCTGCGTGGCCTGATAACTCCTGAGGCACCCGGCGGAAACGTTTGGAAGTGGGAAGGACCTGGAGCAATACCCGGCGGCGATGGGATGGTGTTTGCCTTTGGCAACAATCGACGCATCGGCGTAAGCACGATGCAGTTGACGAAACAACTCGCCGAATATTTTGGCGTTGCCCAAGGCCAGGGAGTGCTGGTGACTTCGGTTACGGACGACAGTCCAGCCGCCAAGGCTGGTATCAAAGCCGGCGATGTGATTACAGCGATCGATGGCGAGAAAGTTGAAGGAGCAGGCGACGTCGCGCGTGGCATCAACAAGAAGAAGGACGGCGATGTGACCTTAACGGTAATCCGCAAAGGAAATCAGCGAACCATTACTGTCACTCCTACGGAAGTGAAGCCGATGGTAGCGCCACCGGGAGTGCCGCAATCAGCGCGGCGAATTGTTATTCCGCGTATTGAACTTGGGTCGATTCCGGAAATGAACATCTCCATCCCAAGAATTGAGTTGCCAACGATCCCACAAATCGACGTTCAGCTTCCGACGAAAGCGCCGAAGGTGCGCGTAATAAGAGCGCCTTCACGGCAACCGATCTGACAGTAGGACAGGCATTCTTTGTCTGTCCTAAAAGCTTTTAGATTAAGGAGGTTGAAAACATAAGGCAGATTTCCATTTCTCATTTCATATCGTAGCGCGTTCCTTATGCGTCGGGTTCATATTCGCGTCGTTGCGCTTTCGCCGTTCGAGCATATAGAGAGAACTCATGCCAACGTGGGATGAATTCGAAGAGTTGAAATAAAAATGGTAAATGGAAAATGAAGAAATGGAAAATTTTGCTTTGCTCTGAACAACTGACCAAAGCAGTCAACAAACAAAGGGACAGGCAGGAATGCCTGTCCTACTCATTTTGGTGGTAGTTTGTTTCTGCCTTCCAATGCCTCGCGATAAGCGCCGCCTGCGACTTCGCCGATTCTGATCGCTTCGTCAAACTCCTTCGCGGCTTCTCCATTGTTTTCGAGAAATGCGTAAATCCTCCCCATGGCGACGTGCGCTCGCGAGATAAGCGCGCGATCCGTATCCGGGGATGCCGCTTCAACCGCCAGACGATAATTCGCCAGCGCGGCCTGAAGTCGGCGTGTCTGAACTTCTTCATCCGTTGCATCGGCTGCAGCAACGCTGGAAGTCTGCGCAAGCGCAAAAAAGATGCGCGGCTCACCCGAATAATCTTTAAGCAGTTCTTTCAAACGAGCTTCGGCTGTCGGGTAGTCCTTTAATTGCAGTATTTGTTCGATCTCTCCGAGCCGCTTGACCAGCGCGGCCGCTCTTGTAGCCTCAGCTTCGGAATAAATAGGCGGCTCAGATTCCATGGCTCGAGCCGATAGTCGAGCTTGGCGCGCGGCCAACGCGCGTTTCCGCGCTTCAGCGACTTCAGTCAGCCGCTTCGCCTCTCGTACCGGATCGAATGCCGCGATCATGTCCACAAAAAAATTAGCAATGTCGAAACCCGAACTTTCTATTTCTTTCAACTGTTCTGCGAAGAAAAAAGCCAACACGGCGCCGCGTTCATAATCGTCAGCCAATCGCGCGAGCTCTTCGTCCTGAATGGCCGCAGTTGCCGCTTGAGTTTCTTTTAAGATTGCCTGACGCGTGGTGTTGTCTTTGGCGCCGGCAAGTTTTGCGCGTGCTTCCAGGTTGGCTCTTTCCAGTTTTCGCGACTCGTCAAAACGCGCATCGGCAGCTGCCACCAGTGAACGCGAGACGGAAAGAAAAACGTCCGGACTTGCCGAGGCGCCTGCTTTTTCTCGTTCCGCGAGTATCTGCTTGATCTGCTCGCGCCGATCGGCAATCTGGCGATTAAATCTAAGCACGAGCGGATCGATCACATACTGAAGATAGCCACGTCGCAGTTCCGACGACGCTGGATCAGTTCCTTCCGGAACCACCGCATAATAATCATCGGCAATCACTCGGAAATTGATCGCGCCTGACGCTCCCAATAAATCCGGAACAATAAAGAAGTGGCGCTCGTGCTCGCGAGTAGTATAGGTGCGCGGTTCGTTCTTCTTTTTCGTTGCCGGTGACTTTACCAGGACGCGCTCGGTTGAAACTGTAATCGGTCGCGTGTGCAGGTAAGACAAGACCGACTGGACCATCGCGGCCGTCGGCGTGCGCAGCCGATCGCCTTCTGCCTGATAAGCGCGGGTGTAGGTAGCAAGTTTTTCATCAATACCTGAACGGCGATAAAACTCGCGCACGAGCGGCGCAAAGTCGAGCACCTCAAGCAGGCTTCCCGGCAGTTGCTCGGAGCGTTCCGGCGCCTCGAGCAAGGGTGTTGGTCCAAGCGCAAGGGCCAGTGAAATATAACGCGCGGCCTGGTCCGCCGATGTCGCCGGGGCCGGCAGCTTGTTGTGCTCATAAAATGTATGCAGGCGTGCGCGCAGGCCCGCATCGAGGTTGGCGAGATCTCTCTGCACTTGCGTGCGGAAAACGGAAGGTTCTGCGCCGGCTGGTGTCGCTTCAAATCCGGCAGCTTCGAGCGCTGCCATCATGATGATTAAACGCGTCTCGACCGCAAAAGTGATGCCGTAATTCGCCAGATCAAACGATGTGGGCTGACGCTGTGGCGAGGGAGCGGTAACCGGCTTCGGCTGCGCAAAGCCTACCGAGCAACTAATAATTACTAAAACAATGGACAACACAATCTTCATCATAAAAACGTTTGCTCGATAACGGGTTTGATATTTTTCGCTTGGGAGATTCTAGAGATGCCAGGCGCAGACTAAACAGATGCCAACCCTGCAGTTTTCAGCCGCTCTATACTGTTTTCTTCATGCGTTTTCGCGCTCGCAGCAGTGAAGATGTTACTGGATAAGCAATGAGCGAACAAACGACCGAAAGCACCATGCCACCAATGGCGAAGGGCCAGACGACCTGCCAGCTTTCGCGAAACACCTTGCGATAATATTCTGCCGTCAAAAGATGCGGTTCCTCGAGTAGCGCCAAACCTTGCGGGGGAATTCGCAGTGGCCGGCCGAGCAGGAAAGCTCCGATTGCATAAGACGAAATGATGATAGGAACCAACGTGAGAAATGGATTGTTAATGAATGTTCCAGTGTAGATGGCGATCTTGTTGAAGCGGAAGAGAAATGCAACCAGCGTCGCCAGGATCGTATGCAGACCAAGCAGAGGTGAGAAGGCGATAAAAACGCCAATTGAAAAAGCAAGTGCCGTTCGCTCAGGCGGATCATCCAGCGCGAGCAAACGGCGAAAGGTAGAACGAAACATTTTGTAGGACAGGCATTCCTGCCTGTCATTGCTGACATGGACAGGCAAGAATGCCTGTCCTACTTAAAGCTATTCAGTGCCTCCGCTTCATTGTCGTAAGCATCAAAGACGGTCAGTAGCTTGGTGATCACCAGGAGGTTCTGTATCTTCTCGGTCAGATTCAAGAGCTTGAGTTGCCCGCCGTCACGGCTGACCGTCGTATAGTTCGCAATCAATTCGCCGATGCCACTTGAGTCGACATTTTTCACGCCTCTCAAGTTCAGGAGAATCTTCTTTTTTCCGCCATCAACCAGAGCGCGGATGGCATTGCGCAGTTCGATGCTTCCTTCACCCATGCGCACCGCACCGCTCATATCGAGTATGGTGACGTCGCCTGCCTGCCGTTCAGTAACTTCGAGTTCTGCCATGTCTTATCTCCCTTGAATCTCCCTTGAAACTTACGGTTGCGCTTTCTTTTTGCAGCGGGTTTACTTGAAACTATTGAGGGCCTCAGGTTCCGTGTCGTAAACATCAAAAACCGTCAGCAGCTTTGTAATCGTTAACAAGTCCTGAAGTTTCTGGGTCAAGTTCAGCAGCTTCAATTGGCCGCCATCCTTGTTAATTGCAGTATAGCTGGAGACCAATTCACCAATGCCGCTGGAATCGATGTAGCCGACTCGGGCCAGATTCAGGAGAATCTTCTTCTTTCCTTCTTCAAGCAAGCGGCGAACAGCGGAACGAAGAGCCACGCTGCCTTCGCCGATCGTGATCTTGCCGTCCATGTCCAAAACTGTTACGTCTCCGGCCTGGCGTTCCGAAATGTTTAGTTCTGCCATTGCTGCGATCTCCTTTAGAAATTTCCAACCCGTTTATTCGTACTAGAAATGTAGCGTGCGAAAGAAATCTATTCTACAGCTTTTTCATCATGCGAACGGTGGTGCCACCGTTGGGATCCGCCGACCAGTCAACTGTGTCCATAAAGTTTCGCATGAAAAAGATGCCACGGCCCGAGGTTTTCAGAATGTTCTCTTCTTTGGTCGGATCTGGAATCTCGCCTGGATTGAATCCCCGCCCCTGGTCATGAACGATGATCTCAAAAGCTTCCGGAGAGTTTTTAAGTTTTAGATCGACAACTTTCGCTTCATCAAGCTTATTCCCGTGAAGCACTGCATTCGTTACTGCTTCGCGCACTGCCATGTCTATCCCGAAGGCTAATCCTTCGTCGATGCCCAGGCGATTCATGAATTCAGAAACTGCTTCCGCAGCTTCGGAAACCGCCTCAATGCGACTGGGCAAGCTGAGTTCAGTTGTCTCAAGAGTCACAATTAAAAGACATGGCCGCTCCCAGAGCCATCGCGTGCGGATCTTGGGCTGTACTTAGTGAAACTCCAAAAGCTAACCGGAAGACCGAGGGTTTAACACGCTCTGCTATCGCCTGTCAAGAACCCTTCAAGAAACACAATTCGCTTGCGTGTTGTTCGGTTAAATGTTTTCCTGGCTATTCTTTAGACCTTCATCACGCACCGCTCCGCAAGGTAATATTAACTAATGAAAATCAAGCCGGCGCGACGCCTGAGCGGTCGCTGCCATCTCCCTGGAGACAAATCGATCTCGCATCGCGCGGCTCTTATCGCAGCATTAGCGACCGGCACATCAAACATTTCAAACTTTTCTACCAGCGAGGATTGTGCAGCGACGCTTTCATGCCTTGAAGCGTTGGGAGTTTCGATCGAGCGACAGGCAAATCGGATTACGGTTGAGGGTAAAGGTCTCCGCGGTTTGAGTCAGCCATTACGTCCGCTCGCTTGCGGCAATAGTGGCACTACGATGCGCTTGCTTGCCGGCCTACTCGCGGCTCAGGATTTTTCAACCACATTAACGGGCGATGATTCGTTGAACCGGCGCCCGATGAAGCGAATCATCGAGCCACTGGAAAGAATGGGCGCGCAGATATTTTCGCATGACGGTCATGCTCCGTTGGGAATCACCGGGAAAGTGCTTTTGGAACCGATTAGCTATCAGTTGCCGGTTCCGAGCGCGCAGGTAAAAAGTTGCGTGCTACTGGCGGGACTTTACGCTAATGGCCGCACAGAAATCGTCGAGCGTCATGGCTTAACACGCGATCATACCGAACGCATGTTGCAATGGTTTGGCGCCTCAGTTGAGATTGCAAAGGCCAACAATGATTACCAGGCCAAAACCTGCGCCGTAACTGGCCCAGCCAGTTTTTCTGCGAGAGATGTAAGCGTGCCCGGAGATTTTTCGGCGGCCGCTTTCTTCATCGCTGCAGCGGTATTGCTGGAGAAGTCCGAAACCGAAATCGAACATGTGGGACTTAATCCGACGCGCACACGATTGCTCGACATATTGCGCGCGCTGGGTGCACAGATCGACGTAGCCCCCAAGCGGGAAGCCTCTAACGAACCTGTGGGCGGCATTCTCGTCAGTGGAAGCAACTTGCGAGAAACCGCGGAAAGCGAATTATCGCTGACCATATCTGGTCCCTTAAGCGCAGCATTGATTGATGAATTACCCTTGCTTGCGGTTATTGGTAGTCAGCTTCCCGCTGGTTTGGTAATTCGGGACGCGCGCGAGCTTCGTTTCAAAGAAACCGATCGCATCGCAGCTACCGCAAAAAATCTGAAGACTATGGGTGCAGCAGTCGAAGAATTTGAGGACGGACTTCACGTGCTCGGGGGCGCACACCTAAAAGGCGCAACTCTCGAATCGTTTGGAGATCATCGTGTCGCGATGGCATTCAGCGTGGCGGCGCTGCTGGCCGAGGGAGAATCAGAAATTGCCGGCAGCGAGTGTGTCTCGGTTTCGTTCCCAAACTTTTTTGAAGTGCTTGAATCGCTGGTTGAAAGATGAGTGGGCGCAAATTTTAGGAATGACTGACCAGTTCATCGCCATTACAGGCTTCATGGCAGCGGGTAAGACTACGGTGGGCCGTGCGCTGGCGGCGAGACTCGATTGCGAATTCGTGGATCTCGACGAACTGATTGCTGCGCAGCAGGGGCAAACGATCAAACAGATCATTGAAGCCGAAGGCGAAGATCACTTTCGCCAGGTTGAAACGAAAGCACTCGACCGCGTACTGCGGGAAACTGATGCTTGCGTAGTTGCGCTTGGTGGAGGCACCTGGATGATTGGCGAGAATCGCAGGCTATTGCAAAAGGAGAAGGCGCGCGTCGTTTGGCTTGATGCGCCGTTTGAATTGTGCTGGCAAAGAATTGTGGCGGCCGCAGAGACCCGCCCGCTGGCGACTTCGCGAGACGTCGCTGAACGACTCCACAGTGCGCGCCGTTCTATTTACGAATTGGCTGAGCTGCGATTAGTGGTTTCTGAGAATAAGAGTGCGAACGAATGTGCCCGCGAGATTGCCTCACTTTTGCTGCGAAATTCGGTGAGTTAAGTTCTTTGAGGGGCGCGCTTGCGCCGAACCAACTGGACCGTTTGGCCCATTGTCGAGCACCAGCTTTAACGCACCCCCCGCTTTAATAAGTTGATGAGAAAAGGCGAAGAGCAGTAAAAAAACGCGGCTGGCCAGAGGTGAGACTGCCAGGCTCTCGTCAAACCGCTAGCAACTTGAAAAATGCGGTGCTAGAATTCCGCCACTTCGCGCACCCAGAGTTCCGATCGAGAGAACTCAGTCAACGAGCCAGGGTGGGTTTAATAGTTCGACTACAACTTGGGAGGAAACTTCGCCCGTGGCTTCACCTCTGATTGTGTTGACGGCTTCATCTACCGAAGCAAGCGAATGGCACCACAGCATCTGGCAACAGATGATGTCGGCAACCGTTCCTTACAAATTCGCAGATCGTTTCTTCAACAAAGTTTCATTTTTGAATGAATCGTGGCCGGACGGCCGCGCGAAGTATGTGCCGAACGGCCTGCGCATGGTGGAGACCCTGCTTCTCAGGGAGTATCCGGAGGAGGATGTTGTCACCTGCTACATCAATAATCTGGAGAAGTTTATTGGTCCGGAAACCAAAGTACTGGCCATTCACGCTCACAATCCACTCGGCATATCTTACGCGACCGATGTTTACGCCAAGATCTTTGGTGAAACCCTGATGCCGCTAAACGCGCACGAGTTCATCAAGATTGTCACGCACCCGATCATTGCAAAGTACAAGCCGAAGATCGTGGTTGGTGGTCCAGGCGCCTGGCAGTTGGAAAAGGCCAAGCGTTTAGATGAGTTCAAGATTGATTACTTAATCGACGGTGAGATCGAACGCGCCTTCAGTGACCTCTTCAAACGGATCATGGCAGGCGATCCATCGTTGCCGAGAATCATTAAGGTTCCAAAAGAGATGCAGGCGACGGTGGAAGAAATTCCCGTGGTGCGTCATCGTTCCACTTTCGGCGTCGTTGAGATCACGCGCGGCTGTGGACGTGGTTGCCAGTTTTGTGGGCCCGCCACAAAAGTAGGCCGCTCGTTTCCGCTGGAGCACATCATCGAGAGCGTGAAAGTAAACGCCAGCGAAGGCGCAACTGAAATCATGATCTCTACGGAGGACATGTTTCTCTACGAGCAGTTGCCAAACTTTGAAACGAATATGCCGGCGCTGGAAGAACTTTTTAAAAGCATTATCGCTGTGCCTGGTATTGAGACGATTCAAACGTCGCACATCACGATGGCGCCGGTAGTAAAAGATCCAAGTATCATCGAGCGCCTGACGCCCTTGCTTGTGCCTTATTCGCACGTGCACCATAAAGACTCGACTGACCCGGACAAGCGTGTCGCCGATCCGATCATCGGCCTCGAAACCGGCAGCGCTCGAACGTTCAATACCTACATGAAGGGCAAAGCGTATCCCTACAAGGCGCATCAGTGGCGCGATGTCGTGGTGAAGGGCATGGAAATCCTGAATCGCCACAACTGGTTTCCGTTCTGTACCTTCATCATCGGCCTGCCCGGTGAAACGGACGACGACGTTAAAGAGTCGCTTAACTTGCTTTACGATTTGCGCGATGCGAAAGGCACCTTTGTGCCGACGTTTTTCGTGCCGCTTGAAGACACGCGCATGGAAAAGAAGGCCGGCGCGAAGTTGATCGAGATGACGGAATTGCAGTGGGAGTTTTTCTTTACCTGCTGGAAACAGAATATCGAGTTCTGGTATCGCGGCTCGCGCTCGAACGCGAAGTTCACGCTCGGCGTGCCCATTTATTACAACCGGCTCGGGAAGAAATTATTTGGCAATGGGATCAAGTACCCGCTCGCGCGTTTTGCGGGCGTGCCCGATCGATTCTTGCGCAAACATCTCTACCTCGATTACACCGGACACAAACGCAATCCCGTAGGCATGAAACCGTTTGAAGGTGAGATTGTGCCCGGCTTCCAGAATGTTCGCGAGAAAGGCCTCAACCTGATCGACGCCAGCGAGCTGCACTATATCAAGTCGGATCCACGAACTGCTGCGACAATGCCGGCATCGGGAGACTGATCCAAGCCTATCGGCGATAGCACGATGGCGAGTTGTTAAGCAGCTTACATCTGATGCTTGACGATCGCGCTGGCCAGGCGATCGGCGATCATTGGATCAATGGCCTTGAGTTTTTCCTGTTGCGCGAGCGCTTTTTCGGTGTTGCCCAGAATGAGGTAGCTGATTGCGAGATTGTAATAGAAAGAAGGATCGTCAGGATTCAACGCAATCGCTTTTTCATGATACGCAATGGCTTCTTTTGCGCGCCCTGATCTTGAGAGTGTAACCGCAAGGCCATCATATGCCAGCGCGTAATTGGGACTACTCTTCATCAGATTGCGAAACACAAATTCCGCATATCGAGCATTCCCCATCCGGCCGTAAGTGACCCCCTGGTTATAACGCGCTCTAAGCAACGCCGCATCAATTCCTGCTGCTTTTGTAAAAGCTTCAATCGCTCGCGCATACTGTTTCAACTCGCCGAAAGCTTCGCCCAGATTGTTCTGCGCTTCAGCGTCCGTCGGGTTCAGACTGAGAGAGCGCTGAAAGGCGACGACTGCGTTCGCAAACTTACGTTGGGCCATGTAGGCGCTACCAATTTTCGACTGGGCCAACGCCGCGTTTTTCGGCGAGCCCGCCGATAGTGAGATGATCGACGCGTAAATGCGCACCGCTTCGTCAAAACGGTTCTGGTCCGCCGCATTTTGGGCGCTGGCGAATAGCTGTTGGATATTGTCTGAGGTGTTTTTGGTTGGTATGACTGCCGTGATGCTCCGGGCACGACTAACCGGCCGTTGCGCCTGGGCGTCGATGCCGGCTGCCGCCAAAAGCAGTCCCGCTCCCAACCATGCTGCCGCTTTTGTTCTTGCCTGCCCACCAGAGTCCATGGTAAAAGAGTGCCCCTTTCAAATAAACGGGTAATCAACAGGAAAAATTGGGAAAGACGTGCGGATTCCTATTTTTCTTATCACCACAACGTGTTGATGGGAAATTGTCAAGGAGGACTACCGCTCATGCGTAAGCTATTTCTGCTTTTCGCGATTATCCTCGTCTGCGTCCCAGCGGGTTTCGCCCAGAGCACCTATTCAGACTGGGAATTTTTTGTTGGCTATGCCCACGAGCGGGCCAACAACGGCGCCGATCGGCTGGATGCGCGCGGGAGCATCGTTAACTCGAACGGCACCACGCAGCGCGCGGATTTCGTTTCCAAGCGTATACCCTATAACGGCGTCACCACCGAAGTTGTTGCCAACGTGCACCGCAACCTCGGCCTGGTGGTAAACTTCGCGGCGACCTTCGCGAATACCACTTTCACTGATGCGTTAACCGGCAGGCAATTCAATGCCCGTGTGTCCAGATACACTTTACTCGGTGGACCACGTTACAACTGGCGCAACTCTTCTCCGTTCATACCGTACGCGCATGCGCTGTTTGGCGTAAGTCGTTATCACGCTAATTTCCGCGACCACGACTTCACTTGTCCGGACACCAGCGACACTGCGTTTGCCATGGCGCTTGGTGGCGGTCTGGACATTCAGGCAACGCGGCATGTTGATATTCGCGCGATCCAGGTTGACTATTTACCGGTGTTCTACAGCCACGGCCGCGAGGACGGTTTGCGATTCTCCGCAGGCGTGAAGATCAAGTAAGACTACGCGTTATTTGAGCTTTAGTTTTTGGCGCTGGTCGAAAAAGTTGGACCACGCATCCCCATTTTTCTTGAGCAGGGCGGGAACGTTTTTGACTGTAAAGTCAGAAATCTTCACGCCCTGCTCAATTTGTTTCCAGGTTA
>JBDUCB010000264.1:0-10817 GCA_040003695.1 bacterium | reverse complement strand
AGCAGCCACTGTCTTCTGTCCACGCGGCTGTGCTGAACGCATCAACCACACGCCGCCAAATGACAGCGATAGAAACAGGCACAGACCGGCGATGATCGTACGTGTGCGGCTATTCACAATCCGCTGCGACATCGACGTGGTCGAAGAACTGTTAGCGAGCGCCTCGCGCAATTCGTTCAAGCTGTCTTGCGAAATTTGCAGACGCGCATCGCGAGCGTTCTTATCCGGGATCACTGTCAGGCTGGTATGCAGCACAACTTTGCTTGGTTGGGGGGTGGGTGACGGTCGCGCAATGTCGGCATACGTATTGGCGCCCGCCGCAAAGACAAAGCAGAGCGCATAAAAAACTGGCATTCGTTTCATCAGGGGATACCTCCGTTGTTAATAGAAGGAGCTGCGTTCGTACCGAATTGTGCGCGAAGTATAGCGCAAAAGTTCAGTGCATAAGTGCCTAAACCCGCCCTGGATGTTAGAATTCAATTAATCAACTAATTGAGGAAAAACCTTGTCCCGCGAACTACGCGTCATCAGCAACATCCCGAAACCGCGCCAACCCAAACCCGACTGGCTGAAGATACGTCTGGGCGATCCCACCAATCAAAATCACGTATTGAAGCTGATCGAGGGGCTTAACCTGCACACGGTATGTCAGGAAGCGCGCTGCCCAAACATCTTTGAATGTTGGTCGGATCGCACGGCCACGTTCATGCTTGGCGGTGACATTTGCACGCGGCACTGCGGCTTTTGCGCCGTTGGAAAAGGCGCGCCCGGATCGCTTGATACGGAGGAGCCGCGTCACGTGGCGGAAGCAGTTCGTCATTTGAATTTGGCGCACACGGTAATCACGTCGGTGAACCGCGACGACTTACCAGACGGTGGCGCAGCGCATTGGGCCGAGACTGTTCGAGAGGTGCGCGCTCTGAATCCATCCTGCCGCATTGAAGTTTTGATTCCTGATTTCAACGGCGATGAAGCAGCGTTGAACGTTGTTCTCGACGCAGAGCCCGACGTGTTGAATCACAACACGGAAACGATTGCGCGACTTTATCGCCGGGTTAGACCGGACGCTGACTACCAGCAATCGCTGACGCTATTACGCCGCGCCGCCGATAGTCGCGACCGCGAGGGCCGCGGCATGTTGACCAAGAGCGGGATCATGGTTGGCCTGGGCGAAGAGTTCGACGAAGTTGTTCAGTTGATGAAGGACTTGCGCGCGGCTTCATGTGACATCATGACCATCGGCCAGTACCTTCAGCCGCACGCGCGACGCTTGCCGGTGGAACGTTATGTGACACCCGAAGAGTTTGAGCGTTGGCGCGAAACCGGCATGCAGATGGGGTTCAAGCACGTAGAATCAAGCCCCTTGACGCGCTCCTCATATCACGCGCGACAACAGGCGGAGAATAAGCAGCAAGATTCAGAAAGAGACGAGCCGCAGATTTACGCGGATGCGCGCCGATAAGACCGGCCACATATTTACACGGATAAGCACGGATAAGAATCCAAGACAAGGACCGCGCCTGGTTTCTTAACGGTTATTTTTCATATCCGTTCTTATCCGTGCGAATCTGTGGCTAATTTCTGAATTTAGCAACTGGTCATTTATGAAAGCTGTCATCTTCAGAAAACATGGCGGGCCGGAAGTACTCGAGTATGCGGACTTCGCCGATCCGACCATCAAGGCAAACGAAGTTTTAGTCGAAGTCAAAGCATGCGCATTGAATCACCTCGACATTTGGACGCGAGGCGGCATGCCGGGAATCGAGATCCCGTTGCCTCACATACTCGGCAACGACGTCGCCGGTGTGGTGCGTGAAGTTGGCGAGCTAGTTTCATGGGTTCAGAAGGATGATGAGGTGATGCTTCAGCCCGGCGTGTCGTGTGGTCATTGCCTTGAATGTTTGTCCGGCCGCGATAATCTTTGTCGCGACTACGACATCATTGGCGGCCGTCGTCATGGCGGTTACGCGGAGTTGGTGGCTGCGCCTGGCGTGAATGTAATTCCTAAACCAAAGAATCTGAGTTGGGCTGAAACTGCCGCTTTGCCGCTGGTTACAGTCACCGCCTGGCACATGCTGGTGACGCGCGCAAATGTACAACCCGGCGAAGACGTGCTGGTCCATGCCGCGGGCAGCGGCGTTGGCTCGATAGGGATTCAGGTAGCTAAACTGCGCGGCGCGCGCGTGATCGCGACCGCAAGCTCTGACGACAAACTCAAGAAGGCCAAAGAACTGGGCGCGGATGAAACTGTGAATTACAGCAAGGATGATTGGCCGAAAGAGGTCAAGCGATTAACAAATCGTCGCGGCGTCGATGTTGTTTTTGAACATACCGGCGCGGCCACCTGGCCGGGATCAATCGCATCTTTGAAACCGAATGGCCGCCTCGTTACTTGCGGCGCTACCAGTGGTTTTGCAGCGCAAACAGATCTACGACAAGTGTTTTACCGCCACCTGACCATTCTAGGATCCTTTATGGGGTCTAAAGCGGAGCTGCTTGAGGCAATGAAGTTCGTTGAGAGCGGAAAGATTCGCGCGGTCGTCGATCAGGAATTGCCGTTGGCTGAAGCGCGCCGCGCGCATGAGCTAATGGAAGATCGGGCGCAGTTTGGAAAGATTGTGCTGGTACCGTGAACCGAAAACCGGGAACCGGAAACCGTGAATGGTAAACTGGAAATCCTTGAAGAGCAGTAAGAAGCGAATGGGCTTGAGCGGTTCCCGGTTCCCGGTTCC
This sequence comes from bacterium, assembly GCA_040003695.1. Taxonomy (GTDB): domain Bacteria; phylum Acidobacteriota; class Blastocatellia; order Pyrinomonadales; family Pyrinomonadaceae; genus PSRF01. Next base: position 8,085 of record JBDUCB010000264.1, on the reverse strand, counting down.
CGGTTCACGAACTTCTACCGGCCCGTATAGTTTTCAACTACGAATCGTTTCTGAAGTAGTCCCAAGTTCCCTTGCTCCAGATCAAAGTTTGTTCCCGCGATCACTTTTTTGCCTTCGTCGGTTGTTACCCAATCAACTACCTGCGGTGCGTTGGTCCGAAGATAGGCGCCATCCTCCTTGTCCAGTGCCTTGCCATCCTTGCGCGAGAAAACCCAGACATAGGTGTATCCACCTTTGCGCACGTATTCGAGATCCGCTTCAAAGCCGGTTTTTGGGGGTGCCGGCGAGGATTGCACAACTGGCGGTTCGTTTGTAGAAGGTGCGTTTGTCGTGTTGCCGCCGCCGCAGGATGTCACTGCAAAACCAGCGACCAAAATTACCATTATCATTGGCGGTCGGTGTGGAAGCTTTGTAAACATGAGTGCTCCAAATCTTACTGCATGAATTCGTATTCACGGATTGTTGTCGTCATTCGGCTCTTCATCGCCGCTGCCATCTGTTTCAACGTCTTCAGGTGGCGGTTCGGCTTTCTCATCGCGAATGTGCATGATCGTGCAGTCGCTATCTTCATAGACAATATCAAACCAGCCACTCGCCTTCGCATTGTCAAAAAAGTCGTCGTGAGAATTATCGCTGAACACGTAACGCGCGCCAAAACGATCGCGAATTAGGGGGCCCGGATCTTCTTCCTTCCCCAGCGTAATACGATCGTAAAGTTTTGAGAGTGCCGGATTGCGATCATAGAGATAAGTTGGATCGAGGCCTGACACATAGCGATGTGTTGGGTCGTAATAAAGCAGTCGCGGAAAGTCGTCCCAATCAGTGTTGAAGACGAGATCATTCGCCGGCACATTGTTTCGCAGCCACGCCGCGCCTGACTTGTAAAAACTGTCTGGCTCGCTCGAAGCAATATCTTTCATGGTAACGCGGACATTGACGAACAAAGCTACCGCCAGCAGGACAGCCACAACTGCGACACCAATGGTGCGCCAAAGTTCCCGCAGTTCAGCTTCTTTAGTTGCTGCGCCAGCTCCCGGTCGATCGAGAAATGGCTGCAGCTCATCAAGCATGTCGGTCGAGAGTCGCGTCAACGCCGAACGCGCGCCCTCGAGCCATGGCTGTAGCGCGAAGGCTGCGAAGATAACGGCAAACGGCGGCCAGTATTCCGCGATTCGCTTCCAACGCATGGTCATGATCATCAGCGCAGTCGAGAAAAGCAGAAAGAACAAAGAATGAGAGGATCGCTTGCGGTCGGCTGGATCGAAACTTATGTAGCCGACCACCATCGCAACGCAGGCGACGACGGAGTTACCAAGAAACTCCCATGAATCGTAGGGATACCATTCCTTGCCGACGGCGGTAGAAAAATCGGAAGGCGTCAGCTTTATCTTCAGGTGCTCGTAGAGCAGATGAAGGTTTCGCGGAAAGTAAGGGTTGATAACCAACCCTGCCGCGGTGCCCGCCAGTATCCAAACCAGCGGTCGCCATTCCAGCCGCCGTTCCGTCCAGCCAATCACTATGGTCCAAAGAACAGCCGCGAGAATTAGCAGCACAAACATGTCGTAGGTCAGAGCGAAAATAAAACTGAGGAGTACCAGCGGCCAGTACTTTTTCCGGAATAACAGGTGAATCGCGACGATCAGGTAGATGATCGCGAAAGGTGGCGCCTTTGCCATGTTCAGGCGATACAGAAACGGCGCGGAGCACGCGAGCAGCGCCAGCAGCCACACCAGCGCATAGCGAATGCGATAGCGGATAAGCAGCCAATAACATGAGAAGACCGCAAGACTCGCAAAGATCGTGGCGGAGATTTTCGCGCCCAGGCGAAGATTGCCTGACCACGTAAAGGGAATTTGAAAGAAGTGAAACAGCAGGTGATGATCAACGTAATTTTTCGCGTCCAGGGTCGTCAGCGGCAACCAGGTAAACAGCGGCGGAAAGCTATGATTACGCAGCGACTGCCAAAGCATTTGACTCCACTTGATGTGGTAATAGCCGTCAAAATCGCCACAGCAAATTGCTCCAGTCGAGAATTGCAGTTGCCAGAAGATCAAACCGATGGCGATAGCGCCGGCGCATAATTGAACAGCGCGCAAGGCGGCTTCAGACTGAAGAAAAACTGGAAGATGCAGGGAAGTTTTCATCTATCGGGCAACTGTTTCAGCGATAAGCAACGCTTTATCTCACAGTTGTTCGATAAGATCGAGGAAGGCGCGTGGGTCAATTGGTTTGGTGATGTGCTCATTAAATCCCGCCGTCAGTGAACTTGAGCGATCGTCAAACATCGAATAGCCAGTGACGGCAACCATTGGCACATTTTCGTAACCCGGTAAAGACCTCAAAGCCTTAGCCAATTCATAGCCATTCATTTCGGGCATGCCGATGTCTGAGATAATGATATCGAAGCGGTGTTCTCGCGCAAGAGCCAAAGCGTCGGGCGCGGTTGAAGCACAAGTTACCTCGTATCCCGCATGCGTCATTAGAACCGATAACATGTCGGTGACGTCGGCAACGTCATCTACTACTAACGCCGAACGGGACCTTTCGGACTCTCCAAGCGGCAAGCCCTGGCGCGCGGGATAGTTTTGGTCTGATCTGTGTTGCGAGGGCAGAAATTGACTGAGAATCTGAATGGGACTCCAGGAATTCGATGGAACGTTGGCGAAACCGTGGTCGATCATTAGATACTCACCAGTGGTCGAGGTCTATGCTGCCGCAAAAACGGGAGCTTAATGTAGCTGAAATGATTTCTTCTGTCTAGACCTTTCGGCGGCTGCGCAAGGCAATCAAATTGTTGACCGCAGCCATCAGATCGCCCGGATCAATTGGCTTTGATAAATGCAAATCAAAGCCGGCTGAAATTGCTGACTTTGCATCTGTTTGCGAGGCATAACCTGTTAGCGCTATCGCCGGAACGTTTGCCAGCTCGGGTCGGCCTCGCAGTTCGCGTATCAATTGCAGACCATCCATCTCAGGCATGGCAATATCGGATATTAATATGTCGAATTGTTGACGGCGAATGCATTCCAGCGCCTCAGCTGCCGACTCACAAGCTATCGTTTCGAATCCTCGACTGCGAAAACTTGTGGCTAACATCTCCAGCGTATCTGGCTGATCTTCGACAATTAAGATGCGAACCGCCTTGCCCGTTTTCGGTGCCGACGTTTTCGCTGTCTTATCCGAAGCGTGTTCCCTGGCATTTTTCCGCGGTAAAGTGATGACGAACGTGCTGCCTTTGCCAACGCCCTCACTGGTTACTTCAACTGCTCCGCCATGCGCGCTTACAAAACTATCAACCAGGGAAAGCCCTAAACCCAGACCACCATACGAGCGCGTACGCGAGCCATCAGCCTGGCGAAAGCGCTCAAAGACATGTGGTAAAAACTCAGGTGAAATTCCTTCGCCTTGATCCTCGATGCTTACTATGGCATTCGATGGTGTAACTTCAAAAGAAACTGTAACCACACTGTGCGCAGGTGAAAATTTGATGGCGTTATGAAACAGGTTACAGAACACCTGATGCAAGCGGCTGCGATCGCCCTTGACCGTTAGCGCGCGCGCATCGTCGGAAATCTGCAGTCTCAGTTCCACCTTTGCACCGCGAGCAAACGCCCCGATCGTCTCAACCGATTCTTCGAGCACAGCAGCGACCGCAACGGAAGCTTCTTCGATCCGCATTTTTCCGCTTAGGATTGCCGACATATCGAGCAGATCATTGATCAGGCGCTTGAGTTTATAGGCATTCTTGTTAATCACTCCGAGCGCTCTTTGAAAATCACCCTCCGGCAGCATTCCGTTCTCCATCATGTGTACCCAGCCAATGATTGGAGTCAGCGGGGTGCGCAACTCGTGCGATAGAATCGTCAGAAACTCATCCTTAGCTCGGTTTGCCGTCTCCGCTTCGGCTCGCGCGGTTTGTTCGACTTGATACAGCCGCGCATTCTCAACGGCCAGCGCGATACGGTCTGCCGCTGATTGCAATAAACGCACTTCGTCCTCTGTGAAGTCGGTATGAGTGAAGGCGCCGACGTGCAATACCCCGATCGGCCGGCCCTCAATCATCATGGGAACGCCTAGTAACGACTTAATACCTTTCTCACGCAGAAGTGGGTTGAAAAGATCGGCGTTTTCAACTTCTGAAATGATTATCGGTTTCGCGGTAGCCACTACGTTGCCGGCAAAGCCTCGCCCGACCGGAATGCGCACGCCGAGTTCAACCTCCTCTTCCAATCCTTGCGCCGCCCTTGCCACCAGCTCGTTTTCTTGTCTTTCCAACAGCAAAACAACAGCCGTGTCGGCATGCAAAACTTCTCGAATCCTTTTGAGTGATTCCGCAAGCAGCTCATCGATCGAAAGGTGGCCCAGCGCCGCGTCCGTCACTTTCTGCAACGCGGCCAACTGGTTGGTGAGTGCTTCGGCTTCGCGTCGTGCGTCCTGCGCGCGCGCCAACACATCGCGGCGTTCAGTTTCTGCATTAACGCGCTCAATGAACTGGCCGATCTGACTACCGATTGAAACCATCATGTTGAGCGTGGCCAGGTCAGGCTGTTCCATCTTCTCGCTAAAGAGTTCGATAACACCCACAACCGCCCCAGCTGCGATGACAGGAAAGCCAAACGCGCTATGCAGATTTCCGCGAGCTGCAACTGCAGCGCGAGGAAAGCTTTCATCACTACCGAAATCGGCTACCCACAGCGGTTCCTTGCTGGCCCATATGCGGCCGGGAAAACTTTGGTCGCCACCGACACGATACTGGCTGCTTGCGGCGGCGAACTCTGCAGTACCAGCCGATGATTCGTCACGCCATTTAGCAATCGCGTGCAACTCGTTCTGATTTGATTGCACGGACCAAAACGCGGCGAATTGCCAATCCAAATGATAAGCAATGGCCGATAGTAGTTTCGGTGCCACCTCTTCCAACGATGAAGCTGCCGCCAGGATGTCGGTGATTGAATGTTGCAGCCGTAGACGCTGCTCGTCCTGTTTTCTTCGCGTTATGTCGCGTGCGATGCCGGTAAAGAAACGATGACCATCTTTTTGAAATTCGCCAAATGAAAGTTCCAGGGCGATCTGTTTACCGCTCTTATGTAGGCCGGGAAGTTCAACTGCTTCCCACGATATGTGTTTTTGTCCGGTGGTTACGTAATTGTGCAGGCCCTCGCGATGGAGATGCCTGAGATATTCCGGCATCAGCATTGTCAATTTCGAGCCAACTAGATCTTCGGCGGAGTAACCGAAAATGTTTGTCGTCGCTGGGTTAACGAAAAGAATCGTGCTTTCTTCGTTGATGGTAATGATTGCGTCAGACGCGGTCTCGGCGATGACGCGTGAACTTTCGACGATATCCTGCAATGAGGCTATGTTAGGAGCTTGCGTCGTTGGACGATTGATTGCCAACCTTATGCCATCCTGATTCCGCTTCTTCGCCGACCCGCGCGTGGCGCCGATTGTAGTATGAGAATGAATAGTCCTGCTAATTGTTAGCGGTGTAGGGGCAGGCTTGTCCCTGCGCGATCTCTGGGCAGCCACAAGGGCGCCCCTACAAAAAGCAGAGTTGGTCCATTGGACTCTGTAGGCTCGGTTTTGTTACGGTCGCACGGTCAAGTTCAATTACTAAGAACGGTGGTTTAGGGCATGTATCCGGCGGGAAATATTTTCCTTCCTGTAGCGCATGGTCAACTCGAGGCCATCCTCAAACAACCGTGCACGGCTGCAAAAGGCGTCGCGCTTGTGCTCCATCCGCATCCTCTTGGTGGCGGCACCATGCACAATAAAGTGGTCTTTCGCGCGGCCAGTGCTTTAAACGACGCGGGACTAGTCACTCTGCGAATCAACTTTCGCGGCGTTGGCCAGAGCACCGGAGAGCATGACGAAGGGCGTGGCGAACTGGAAGACGTGCGCGCCGGCCTGGATTATCTTGCACATGAGTTTCCTGAAGGGCCAATTACCTTGTGCGGTTTTTCATTCGGTGCGCGCGTTGGTTTGGAAGTTGGAATCGCGGACGAACGCGTATTGAACCTTATCAGCATCGGCACGCCAGTAGATAAATATGATTTTAATTTTCTTGAAGCGAATCGCAAGCCGATTCTAATCGTCCACGGCGACCGGGATGAGTTTGGAAATTTGGATCGCCTCCGGCGGCTCATCGAAAAGCTCAACCTGAGTGGCAATGTTGAGCTGTCCGTTATTAAAAACTCCGGCCACTTCTTTGAAGGGCATTTGGAGGAATTGAAGCAAGCCATCACCGACTGGACAAAGCGCCGCTTAACCACTTAGTTTTCATGCAATGATTTACTTAAGGACAATCCTATTTGCCATCCTGGTCCCTGCGTTTCAGTTCTCAGGTTTTGCGCAGCAGATCACGAAAAACTCCACACTTTATGAAGGCAAAAAAAGAACTTACTACCTCTATGTTCCCGCAACTGTGAATACTGCTGCACCGGCTCCGCTGCTGGTTCTTTTGCACGGATCAAATCGGGACGGGTTGTCACTGGTGGAAAAGTGGAAACGTTTGGCCGAAACCGAGGACGTAATCCTGCTCTGGCCAAACTCGGAAGATGCTTCTAATTGGTCAGTGCCGCGAGACGGACCTGACGCGCTGCATGAACTCATTGAAACGATCAAATCAAAGTATTCGATCAACCCTCGCCGGATTTACCTTTTTGGTCATTCGGGAGGCGCCGCCTTTGCACTGTTGATGTCTCTTTACGAATCCGAATACTTTGCCGCAACAGCTATTCATGCGGGCGCCCTTGATTCGCGCGGCTTGGACTTAATCAAGCTCGCTAAGAGAAAAACTCCAATCTACATTCAGGTAGGCACGATTGATCAATCCTTTCCGCTGGCAGACGTAAGAGGGACTCGCGACGCGCTGGTTGCGCGTGGTTTTCCCGTGCAACTCACGGAGATACTGGGACATGACCATTGGTATTACCATCTTGCTCCTAAGATCAACGACGCGGCCTGGAAGTTTTTGCGAGACCAGGAGCTCGCCGCAGACCCAAATTACGAAGCGTACAATTTCAAGTCGCAGAATCGTGTTGCGGCAGCTGCCTCCGAGCAATACAACAAGGGAGTGAAGCTGCAACAGTCGGGCGATCTGGCCGCAGCGAACGCTGCTTACACGCGTGCAATCAAAATTGACCCGAACGCGCCTGACGCATACAACAATCGCGGCGTTGCCTACCTGGCTTTGAAGAATTACGCTGCCGCGCTAGCCGACTTTTCGCGCTGCATTGAACTAGGCCCTTCGGGCGAGGCTTACAATAATCGAGGCAACATTTACTTTTCCCAGAAACAGTTTAAGGAAGCAATTTCCGATTTCGGAGAGTCCATCAAGCTAAAGGAATCGGCCGAAGCCTATACGAACCGTGGCACGGCTTACGAGGAGATCGGCGAGGACAATCTTGGGTTCGCTGATTTGGACCAGGCCATTCGGTTGGACGAAAAATTTGCTCGTGCTTACGCTGTACGTGGCATCATCAGTTTGAAGCGAAGTCAGGACTCTGCGGCTCAAAAGGATTTCGCTAGAGCTTTTCAGCTCGATCCTGCTTTGCACGGCGAATTCGATCCCATTATTAACCAGTTACGAACGAAGCACTGAATTCCAATCAGCTTGGGCTGTAATCGTCTGATTGTTTTCTGAGAGAAACTAAAAATGGACTCTAAACGCGATCCAGCAATCCGCATCACACTATTGCCGCGTGACACAAATTCCGCGGGCACAATTTTCGGCGGCGTCATCCTTAGCTACATCGACATGGCCGGAGCGATCGAAGCCCACCGGCATACCGGTATGGATCGGTTCGTGACTGTGGCCATGCGCGAAGTCATCTTTCACAAGCCCGTGTTTGTTGGCGATTTAGTGAGTTTTTATGCTGAGACAGTGAGTACAGGCAACACTTCGATCACCGTGCGCGTGATTGTGGAAACTGAAAGAGCAAGTAAGGTTAGGGAACAGGTGCGGGTTACAGAAGCCGAAGTAATTTATGTTGCTGTTGATGAGCATCGGCAGAAGACCAGAATCGTGCATCGTGAATCGTGAATCGTGAATCGTGAATCGTGAATCGTGAATCGTGAATCGTG
>JBDUCB010000092.1:0-3210 GCA_040003695.1 bacterium | reverse complement strand
CTTCAACGTGCCGACGACGGATGTTCTTGATCGAGGCAAGGTCTACTTTGAGCTCGATGCGAGCTTGAAGCCGACCGACGGCGCTGTGGTAACTAAGTTTTCCTCGTTCGTTCCGCGGGTAGTAGTAGGCGCAGGAAACCGTGTGGAGATTGGACTGAACATTACCGGCAACATTCAACCGGGCGCCGATTCCACAACGCTGGTGCCAACTATCAAGTGGAAACCATATCAAGGTAAGGATAACGGATGGGCTTTCGTTGTAGGCGACAACCTCTTCATCCCGGTTCGTAATTGTGCCTACAACGCCGGCAATTACGTCTACGCGGAAATCAGCAAGACACGCAAATCGGGCACGCGCATTACTGCCGGTGGCTACGACTTCACTCGCAATGTAGTTGCTACTGGAAATCGCGCTGGTGGGCAATTCGGCTTTGAACACCCGCTGAACAAGAAGGTGACGTTGGCCGCCGATTACTTCAGCGGCAAGCATGCGGCTGGTTATTTCACACCAAGGTGTCGTTTTCAAAATTGGACCAAAAGTGACGGGGTATGCCGGGTACTCAATCGGTAACCAAAACCCTTCGGATGGAAATCATTTCTTCCTGCTGGAGCTTGGTTACAACTTCAATTGAGAACGGCGGTGTGTGGTCCACGTGAGAGAGAGTGACCATGGAGCGTATTAAGAGGACTGCCGTTGTCATCATTGGCGACTTGAGCTTGCTCACTTCACTCTACCTCGCTTACTTCATCGTCTGGCGTACCCTTCACGTCCGATTCAGGGAGCGTAGGGCCAGACTGAAAACTCTGAAGCTGATTAACGGAAGTGGGGCCAGCATTCGTAGCGAGGCCTTGATTACTGTGGGTGCGGACGAAAAGAGAAGCGAAGAAGTTGTGGGGAAGAGAGGCTTCAGACATCGTTGATGCCCCGCCCTCCAGGAGAGAAAAAATGTGGGACTTGATTTTCCTAGCAGGAACTATCGTCTTCTTCTTGATCGCCTTCGCCTATGTGCGCGCGTGCGAAAAATTGCGGTGAAGGAAAACTTATGAGTCTCGAATCGATTTTAGGACTGGCGGTTTCGGCGCTACTGCTCGTCTATTTAGCTTACGCGCTGCTGCGCCCAGAGAAGTTTTGAGCTTGGTTTTTGTTCGTGTTGCTTCGTGTAATTTAGTGGATCGCTTGTTTGCTGTTAACTAAGAACGATCCACGAAACCACACGAACGACACTAAGCGGAGCACCGAAGGATTGTTATGACTTTGAATGGTTGGTTACAAATCCTTTTCTTCTTCGCGCTAATTCTGGCGATTACGAAACCTCTGGGCCTCTTCATGGCGCACGTTTTCAATCACGAGAAGACGTTTCTCGATTTCATTCTGCGTCCGGTCGAGCGTTTGATCTACAAACTAACTGGTGTGAATGAGGAACGCGAGATGCGCTGGACTGAGTACGCGATAGCGATGCTTCTGTTCAGCGTAGTTTCGATGCTCGCCTTGTATCTGATTCAACGCCTTCAGGGCATCTTGCCGTTTAACCCTCAGCACTTAGCCGGCGTGGATGCCGCAGCGTTCACCGGATCGTCGTTCAATACGGCGGCTTCGTTTACGACCAACACGAATTGGCAGAGTTACGTACCTGAGACGACGATGAGCTACTTCACGCAGATGGTGGGGCTGGCTTATCACAACTTCGCATCGGCGGCGGTCGGCATCGCGCTTGCTATTGCTTTCATACGTGGCATCGCGCGGCGCGAGATAGCGACTATTGGTAACTTTTGGGTAGATACCGTCCGCGCAATGTTGTGGGTGTTGCTACCTATCTGCATCGTTGTCGCTTTGCTCCTGGTGTCTCAGGGGGTAGTGCAGAATTTCAGGCCTTACGACACGGCGCAGTTGCTTGAGAAGCAGACTATTGGAGTTGACAAGAAAGACGCCGACGGCAATGTCCTCACTAATCCGGATGGCACAGCGGTCAAAGACACGCAGGCAGTTGAGACGCAGACAATCGCGCAGGGACCCGTTGCTTCGCAGGAGGCAATCAAGCAGTTCGGAACAAACGGCGGCGGTTTTTTCAATACCAACAGCGCTCACCCGTTTGAGAACCCAACGCCCTTTTCAAATCTTATCGAGATGCTCGGCATCCTCGCAATCTCTGCGGGCCTGACTTATACGTTGGGCCGGATGACTGGATCGCAGAAGCACGGCTGGGCTGTGTTTGCGGCCATGACCGTGTTGTTTGTCGCGGGACTCACGGTTGCTTACTGGGCCGAAGCGCGCGGGAATCCTCTGCTCGCCGGAACAGATCAAATCGTAAGCGCGACACAATCGGGCGGCAATATGGAAGGCAAGGAAGTGCGTTTCGGCATTGCCAATAGTGCGCTCTTCGCGACGGCGACGACGGATGCTTCGTGTGGCGCGGTCAACTCAATGCACGATTCCTACACTCCGCTCGGCGGACTCGTCCCGCTCTCGAACATTATGCTCTCCGAGACGATCTTCGGCGGCGTCGGCGCAGGGATGTACGGCATTCTGATTTATGTAGTACTTGCCGTGTTCATCGCGGGGCTGATGGTGGGGCGGACGCCTGAATACCTGGGCAAGAAGATCGAGGCCTACGACGTGAAGATGGCGATGCTGGTGACGCTCGTCTTCCCCCTGACAATCTTAATCTTCGCCGCGATCTCAATGGTTTCGCCATCCTTTGGCACGTCGCAACTAAACAACGTCGGGCCACACGGGCTGTCGGAAATCCTGTATGCGTTCACGTCCGGCACGGGCAACAACGGCTCCGCGTTTGCGGGAATCTCGGCAAACACGCTCTGGTACAACTCTGCCATCGGCATGGCCATGCTCATCGGGCGCTTCCTGATGATAATCCCGATGCTCGCCATTGCCGGAAACTTGGCACGCAAGAAAACTGTGCCCCCGTCCCTGGGAACGTTCCCGGTCACGTCGCCGCTCTTTACGACGCTGCTCGTAAGCGTGATCGTGATCGTCGGCGCGCTTACATTTTTTCCGGCTCTAAGTCTGGGTCCGATAGTAGAGCACTTGCTGATGAATGCGGGAAAAACATTTTGATGAAGAGCGAAGAAAACGCCACAGCCAAGGCAATGATTGGTTGAAACATTTACCCAGCCTGCGGAGCAGGCGGAAGCATAAAGCCTGGGGCGTAAGCCCCAGGTTACTAAACGAAGAAAGTTCCTAGCCCGTGAAAC